>NZ_VRVF01000023.1:0-66435 GCF_008040045.1 Methylobacterium sp. WL8
CGTATCTGTGCTGCCTGCCGAACATGACGGTGATGGCGGCGGCCGACGAGGCCGAGCTGGTGCACATGGTGGCGACCTGCCACGCGCACGATTCCGGCCCGATCGCGCTGCGCTACCCGCGCGGCGAAGGCGTGGGCGTCGAGATGCCGGAGGTCGGCGTCCCGCTGGCGATCGGGCGCGGCCGGATCGTGACGCGGCCGGAGAACGCGCGGGTGGCGCTGCTCTCGCTCGGCACGCGCCTGGGCGAGGCGCTGAAGGCGGCCGAGACGCTGTCGGCGGCGGGCATCGCGGTGACGGTGGCGGACGCGCGCTTCGCCAAGCCGCTCGACGAAGCGCTGATCCTGGATCTCGCGGCCAGCCACGAGGTGCTGATCACCCTGGAGGAGGGCTCGCGCGGTGGGTTCGGGGCGATGGTGCTGCACCTGCTCACCGAGCGCGGGGTGCTGGACGCGATGCGGCTGCGGGTGCGCACTATGACGCTGCCGGACGCCTACCAGGACCACGACAGCCCCGACAAGATGTACGCCGAAGCAGGCCTCGACGCCGCCAGCATCGTCAAAAAGGTCGAGGAAATCCTGCCCGAGCGGAAGGCGCGGCCGAGCAACGTCGTCAGCGTCGGTCGCCGCCCGCGCTGAGCGCCGGCCGACCGACGCTCAGTCCGCCTCGCCCTGCATCGCCCGGCGCTGGCGGTCGAGCTCATCGCTGTAGCGCTTCAGCGTGTGGCTCTCGGTGAGCATGCCGATCACCCGCCGGTCGTCAAGCGTGTCGACGACCGCCAGGGCCTCGCTCTCGGTGCGATCGAAGGCCGCGGACGCCTCCTTGGCGTTGAGTTCCGGCGTCAGCACGTCGTCCGAGTGATGCAGCACCTCGGCGAGCGTCGCCGGCCTGCCGGCCTCGTCGCGCGCCGCGGCGTGGGCCTCGGGCACCAGGACGATGCCGGCATAGCGCCCGGCTTCATCGACGACGATCACGCGCGAGGGCGAGCCGAGCGGGTGGGCGCGCAGGAAGGTCGCCATCGGCGTGTCGAGGGGGATGGTGCGCACGTCCTTGCGCATCAGCCGGCCCACCGTGAGGCTGCGGATCCATCCGACATCGTGGGCGCTGCGGATGCTCTCGCCGCGTAGGTGGAAGCGCCACGTCGCGAAGGAATAGCCGAAAGTCTTCCGCACGGTGAGCGAGGAGGCGATCACCGCGACCAGGACGAGGCCGGTGATCGGCAGGCTGCCGGTCACCTCCAGCGCCAGGAACGTCATGGTGAGCGGGCCGCCGATGACGGCCACCGCGAGCGCGCTCATGCCGATGACCGCGTAGGCGAGCGGCGTCAACCCGAAGGCGGCGAGCCCCGGGATCACCTCGGGCGCGACCGTCGCGAACAGCTTGCCCGCGAGCGCCCCGAGGAACAGCGAGGCGAAGAACAGGCCGCCGCGGAACCCCGACCCGATCGAGATCGCCGAGGCCGTCGCCTTGCCGACGAACAGCAGCGCGAGCGCCACCGTGCCGTAGCCTTCGGCGCCGTCCGCAAAATGCACGTGCAGGGCGCCGTGGCCGCCGGACAGGACCTGCGGGCCGATCGCGAGGGCGAGCGCCCCGACGCAGAGCCCTCCGAGCGCGGGTCCTGCCGCCCGCGGGATGCGCGTCGCCGCCACCCCCTGCTCCACCAGCGTGACCCCGCGCATGATCAGGATGCCGAGGCCGGCGCAGAGCAGGCCGAGGACCAGGCTCGGCAGGGTGTCGGCGCCCGTCACCGCCGCCGTCGTCACCGCCTGCACGTTATCGAGGGCGACGAGGGGCTGGGCCGCGACCAGGCCGCGCGAGACCAGGCTGCCGCAGAGCGCGGCGACCATCACCGGCGTCAGCGTCGCGATCGAGTAGGTGCCGATGATCAGCTCGAAGGCGTAGAACGCCCCAGTCAGCGGCGCGCCGAAGGCGGCGGCGATGGCGGCGGCCGAGCCGCAGCCGACCAGCGTGCGCAAGTCGTTGCGCCGCATCTCGAAGGCGATGCCGAGGCGCGAGGCCAGCCCGCCGCAGATCTGCGTGTAGCCGGCCTCCAGCCCAACCGAGGCGCCGCTTCCGTTCGAGATCACGTTCTGAACCGCGACGTAGAGGCTGTCGCGCAGCGACATCCGGCCGCCATGCAGGGCGTTGGCCTCGATCGGATCGATCACCGGCCGCCTGCGCCGTCCGCGGACCGCGCTGGCGGCAAGGATCACGAGGCCGAGCAGGATGCCGCCGAGGCAGGGGCCGAGCAGCAGAGCCAGCGGCGTCACGCCGTCGGCCGCGCTCAGGCGGGTGCCGTGCGGCAGGCGGTACAACGTCTCGCGAAGGGCTTGCGTCGCGACGGTCATGCCCGCGACCGCCGCGCCGGCGACGCATCCCGTCACCCCCGCGAGCACCACCAGGCCGACTTCGCTCCGGCGGACGAGGACGCGGAGCCGGCCGGGCGCCTGGACCACGGTGGCGCGCCCCCAACGGCGCCGCGGGGGTTCGGCGGTCTGGCTCATCGTAGGGCGGGCTTGGAACGACGGGTCACCCCCGATCCTTTAGGACGTCGGTCCGCCCGTCGTCCACAGACGGATGCGCGTTCTCCAACCCGCTTGAAATGCCGACGCCGCCACGATACACCCCGCCGCAGTGCCGCCGTAGCTCAGTTGGTTAGAGCGCTAGATTGTGGATCTAGAGGTCCCCCGTTCGAGCCGGGGCGGTGGTACCATCGAATTTTCGGGTGGTCGAAGGGGTTGGCGGATCGCCAGCCCCTTTTTCTTTTCGGGCCCACGGGGCATGACCGGACGCCCTCATGGGACTCGTCCGCCCGTAGGGCTCCCGTTCGACCGGAGAAGGCTTTCGCGTTCTATGGCGGCACCGCGCTCCAGAACTTCGGCGCCGTTAGCATCTGGATGCGGGTGGAGCTCTACGGCGCGTTATAGCGCCGCCTCGGGCTGACCCCGGACATCCGCGAAGGGTCGCGAGCCGATCAGACCACGCCGGCCCGGAGCAGGTCGTGGATGTGGAGGATGCCGGCGGGGCGGCCGTCCTCGACCACGAAGATCGCGGTGATGCGCTTGCGGTTCATCACCTCAAGGGCGGCACTCGCCAGGAGGTCGGCCTCCACCACGACGGGGGCGGCGGTCATCACCTGCTGCACGGTGGTGTCGAGGATCGCGGGTCCCATGTGGCGGCGCAGGTCGCCGTCGGTGACGATGCCTATCAGGCGCGCATCCGCGTCGATTACGCCGACGCAGCCGTAGCGGCGCCGGGTGATCTCGATCAGTACGTCGGACATGACCATGTCGTCGGGCACAAGCGGGACCTCGTCGCCGGTGTGCATGAGCTGGCGCACGGTCTTCAGGCGCGCCGCGAGGGTACCGCCCGGATGCAGGGTCTTGAAGCGCGCCGAAGTGAAGCCGCGGCTCTCGACCAGGGCCACCGCCAGCGCGTCGCCGAGCGCCAGCTGGATCAGGCTCGAGGTGGTGGGGGCGAGGTCGTGCGGGCAGGATTCGCGGACCTTCGGCAGGGCCAGCAGCACGTCCGCCGCGCGGCCGAGGGTGCTGTCGGCGTTGCAGGTGATCGCGATCAACGGAATCGAGAAGCGCCGGGAGAAGCTAACGAGGTCGCCGAGTTCCACCGTCTCACCCGACCAGGACAGGGCGACGATCACGTCGTCGGGGGCGATCATGCCGAGGTCGCCGTGGCTCGCCTCGGTGGGATGGACGAAGAAAGCGTGCGTGCCGGTCGAGGCCAGCGTCGCGGCGAGCTTGCGGCCGACATGGCCGCTCTTGCCGATACCGCAGACGATGACGCGGCCCTTCACCGACACGATGGTCTCAACCGCACGCTCGAAGGCGGCGCCGAGGTCGCCCTCCAGAAGGCCGATCACCTCGTCGAGGGCCGACATGCCGAGGCGGAGGCTGCGCACCGCGATGGCGCGGCTGTCGCCCTCCCCCGCGGCGACCGCGTGCAGGCGGGGCGCAGACGGCTTCGCGGGCTTCTGCGCGATCGGGAACGCGGTCACGTGCGACATGGGGCATCCGCAAAGGATCCCGGCATCGAGAACGCGCGCCGGGCTGGCTGAAACGGCATCTTGCCCGTTTGGCGGGCGTCGCCGAGGCATAGGTTCCGGCCGTGGTTTAAATGTGACGGCGTGATGTCGCAGAGCGCCTGTCGCGAAGCCGGCTCAGCGCGGCACCAGCGTGAAGTCGGGCGCATGCTCGGGCTGGGTCGTCACCACCGCCGCCGGCAGGACAGGCTTGGTGTCGGCGAGGCAGATCCGGAAGCGGCCGACGATGCGGGCGAGCGCGAGCACCGCCTCGGTCAGGGCGAAGTGCGCGCCGATGCAGACCCGAGGGCCGACGCCGAACGGGAGGTAGGCATAGCGCGGGATCGTCGGCGCCCCGGGCAGGAACCGGCCCGGGTCGAAGGCGTGCGGGTCGTCCCAGAGGCGGTTGTGCCGGTGCAGCACCCACGGTGAGATCATCACGATGTCGCCGGCCGCGATCTCCACGCCGGCGACGCTGTCGGCCTGCAGCGCCCGCCGGACGATGACGAAGGCCGGCGGGTAGAGCCGCATCGTCTCGTCGATCACTGCGCGGGTCAGCGGCAGCCGCCCGTCCTGAGCGCAGCCGGCCGGGGCGGTGAGGTCGGCGCCCTGCGCCTCGCGCGCCACCTGCTCCTGCAGGTCGGGCGCGAGAGCGAGGAGGTAGGCCGCCCAGAACAGCAGCACGGCGGTGGTCTCGTGGCCGGCGAGGATCATCGTCGCGACTTGGTCGCGGACCTCGGCATAGGTGAAGGCCGCCCCGCTCTCCGGGCTGCGGGCCGCCATCATCAGGTCGAGCAGGTCGCGGTTCGTGCGCGGCGTCGCGTCGGCAGCCCGCGCTTCGATGATTTGGCTGAGGAAGGGGGTCCAGCGCTTCCGGAATCGCGCCCGCGGGAAGTCGAGGGGCGCGCGCCAGGTCGGCGGCATCACGATGTCGAGGAGGTGGGGCCGGCCGAGCCGCTCGGAATACTCGGCGATGAAGCCGCGAAGCGCGTCGCCGTGCCGGTCCATCGCCACCGAGAACATGCTGCGCCCGGCGATCTCCAGCGCCAGCCTGTGCAGGCTCGAAAACAGCGCGACGGGTCCGCGCGCGGCGGCGACCTCGAGGTCCACGATCGCGTCGCCGATCGCTTGGTCGATCAGCGGCACCAGCCCGTCGATCGCCTTCGGCGTGAACGCCGGCGCGAGCGAGCGCCGCTGGTGGCGCCAGGGGGTGCCTTCGCTGATCAGCAATCCGTCGCCGAGGATGGGACGGAGGATGCGGACGGAGCCGGCGGTGCGGGCGTAGTTCGCCTGGTTGTCGACGAGCACGCGCCGGATCGCATCAGGATCGCTCAAGGTGAAGCTCGACCGCCCGAGCAGGCTGCGGCGGGTGATCGGCTCCTCGTAGGCTTGGCGCGGCCAGCCGACGAGGGCGTTGGTTCGCAGCGCCCCGAGATAGGAGAGGATCGGAGGCTCGCGCTCCGGCGGAACCCGGAACGGCGGCACGATCCGCGGCGTCGCGGGGCGCGAGCCTGCGGAGTCCTTCGTCGCCGTTGGGTCGAGAGCCGCCGTCATGTCCGTCCTCTACCGACCGGGTCGCAGCCTGTCGCGCCGCCCCGTCGCAATCCGCCCCGCGGGGAAAACCGGTGCGAGAGCCCCTGCGATGCGGCGCCCTTCTACACGCTTGCGCGGAACGGCGTGAGGCCGACGATCCGCCTCAGCCGGCGATGAAGAGGCCCGCGATGGCGGCACTCGTGAGGTTCGACAGGGTGCCGGCCAGGATGGCACGCAGGCCGTAGCGGGCGATCTCGGAGCGGCGCTCGGGCACGAGGCTCGAGAAGCTCGCGAGCTGGATCGCGATGGACGACAGGTTGGCGAAGCCGCAGAGCGCGAAGCAGACGATCGCTTGGCTCCGCGGATCGAGGACGCCGCCCTTCAGGGCGGGCGAGATGTTGGCGTAGGCGAAGAACTCGTTGAACGCGAGCTTCTGGCCGATGGCGCCGCCGACCAACGTCGCGTGCTCCCACGGCACGCCGAGCAGCCACGCGAGTGGCGCGAGCGCGGCGCCGAGGATGGATTGGATCGAGGCCGCCGGATATCCGGCGAGCCCGCCGACATAGCCGACGAGGCCGTCGGCCAGAGCGATCAGGCCGACGAAGGCGATCAGCATCGCGCCGACGGCGACCGCGACCGCGAGGCCCTTCTGCGTCCCGTCGGCGGCGGCCTCGATCAGGTTCGCCGCCCGGGTCTCCCCGAAGGTGACGCGGGTCGTCGCGATCCGCGTCGGCTCGGTCGAGGGCATCAGCAGCTTGGCGTAGAGCAGGCCGCCGGGGATCGCCATCAGCGAGGCGGCCAGCAGGTAGGTCATCGGCACGCCGAGCGCCGCGTAGCCGGCCAGGATCGAGCCCGCGGTGGAGGCGGCGCCGCTCGTCATCACCGCGAACAGCTCGGCCCCGGTGAGCAGCGCCAGGAACGGCCGCAACGCCACCGCGATCTCGCTCTGGCCGATGGCGATGGTGATCACCGCCGAGAACGACTCGATCGGGCTGGTGCCGACCACGCGGCGCAAGCCCTCGCCGACGATCCGGGCGGCGGCCTGCATGATCCCGAGGTGATAGAGCACGCCGATGAGTGCCGAGACGTAGAGGATCTGCGGCAGCACCCGCAGAGCGAGGATGAAGCCGCTACCGCCGAACAGCTCGAACATCCGTGGCTCAACGAGGCCACCAAAGAGGAACGCGGTGCCGCGGTCGCCGTAGCCGAGCACGGTCTGGACGAAGCCCGCCGCCGCCGCGAGCCCCGCTTGGCCCGCGGGCACGAACAGCACGAGGGCGCCGAGCCCGGCCTGGAGACCGAGCGCGGCCAGCACCACGCGCGGGCGGATCGCCCGACGGTTCGTGGAGAACAGGACGGCGACGGCGAGCAACAGCACGATGCTGAGGCCGGCATGCAGGAGGCGATCGGACATCGGTCCCTTGAAAGCGCGTTGGCTCGACGAAGATCATGGAAGCTTCGCGCCAAGCGCTCGCCGACGCCACCGCCCAAAAGGCGTTTGACCGCCGGTGATGCGCGAATGCGGCGCTCGGCGACGCCGGAGCCTGTTCATGGCGCCGGGGCGAACCTAACCTGCTCGGCCAAAGGCACGGCCGGCACGCTCGTGCGAACCTCACCGACTACCTGGAGCGGACGACAACATGGCGAGCCTGCGCGCGCATCTCGCGTCCTACATGGTCAGGCGCAACGTCCGGAACCGGCTCGGGGCGATGGACGACGTGGCAAAGATCCGCGCCGTGTTCGGCGGCCGGACGTTCCCCGACCCGGCCGGCGCGACCTACGAGGCCGGCACGGTCGGCGGCATTCCGGGCGAATGGGTCAGGCCGGCCCGTGCGAAGGGGCCGGAGCGGCGGCTGCTCTACCTGCACGGCGGCGGCTTCGTCGCCTGCTCGCCGAAATCCCACCGCCCGGTGACGGGCGCGCTGGCCGAACGCGGCTTCACCATCTTCGCCCCCGACTACCGGCTCGCGCCGGAGCATCCGTTTCCGGCCGCCACCGAGGACGCTTGCGCGGCCTGGAACGCCTTCGCGGCGCACGGGCCGGCTTCGATCGCAGGCGATTCTGCCGGCGGCAACCTCGCTTTGGTGGCGATGCTCTCGGCCCGCGACCGGGGGCTACCGTTGCCGACGGCCGCGGCCCTGTTCTCGCCCGTCACCGACTTCCTCGCCCGCGACGGTTCGCGCGTCAGCAATGCGCAGCGCGACGCGATGTTCGACCCGCGGGCGATGCTCAACCTCGGGCCGCTGTATCTCGGCGGCGCCGACCCGGGCGACCCGCGGATCTCGCCGCTCTTCGCGGACCTCGCCGGCCTGCCACCGCTGCTGTTCCATGTCGGCGAGCGCGAGGTGCTGCGCGACGACTCCGTGCGGATGGCCGAGAAGGCGCGCGCGGTCGGCGTCACCGTCTCGATCACGGTGTTCCCCGTGGTCAGCCACGTCTGGCAGTTCGCCCACAGCATGCTGCCGGAGGCGCGCGCGTCGCTGGACGGTGCGGCGGAGTTTTTGCGCGCCGCCGCTGAGGTCGTTCCGGCCGGCTTCGCTCCGCGGCAACGGGCTCGCGCATGACGGAACGCGGTGCGGCGATCGGCCGTTGAGGAGGCAAGCTGCGCCGTCGGTCGGCGCCAACCTCGCGGAGAGAGCCATGAGCCTGATCGGACGCATCGTCACCAAGCTTCTCGGGAACGAGGACCGCCAGGTGGTCCGAGACGACCGCAACGCGAGCTCGGCCTCGCCGATCGGCCGCCTCGTCACGAAGATTCTGGGCAAGTAGTCGCCCGCACCGAACCAGCACAACGAACGCGTAGGAGGTGACCATGGTGGATACGGATCGCATCGTCGGCGGTGCCAAGGAACTCGGCGGCAAGATCCAGGGGGCGGCCGGCGACTTCGTCGGGTCGAACCGCGACTCCGCCGAGGGGCGCCTGCGCGAGGCGCAAGGGCGCGCGCAGGACGCCTACGGACAGGCGAAGGACACCGTGCGCAACGTGGCCGACGAGGCCGGCGACCGCGCGCAGGACGCCTACGGCCAGGCCAAGGATGCCTACGGCCAGGCTCGCAGCAAGATCCGCGATGTCGCCGACAACGTCACGGACTACGCCGCAGATGCTTACGATCGTCGCGGCGACTACCTGCGCGACGGCCGCGAGGCGGTGTCTTCGCGGGTCGAGGAGAACCCGCTGGTGGCGCTGCTGATCGCAGGCGCCGTCGGCTACGGCCTGGCCCTGCTGCTCCACGGGCGTCGCTGACGTCGAGGCGTCTCGAAAGCGGGGCGCGACCTCGAAACACCCCGGCGGACCTGTCCGGCGGGGTGTTCTCGTTTGGCCTATTGCGCGGTCCAGCCGCCATCCATCGAGATGTTGGTGCCCGTGATCTGGCTCGCCGCGTCCGAGCACAAGAACAGGGCGAGCGCAGCCACCTGATCGACGGTGACGAACTCTTTCGTCGGCTGCGCCTTGAGCAGCACCTCGTCGATCACCTGCTCCTTGCTGAGCCCGCGCGCCTTCATCGTATCGGGGATCTGCGCCTCGACCAGCGGCGTCCAGACGTAGCCGGGCGAGATGCAGTTGACCGTGATCTTGTGCGTCGCGAGTTCTAGCGCCGCGGTCTTCGTCAGGCCGGCGATGCCGTGCTTGGCCGCGACGTAGGCCGACTTGTAGGGCGAGGCGACCAGCGAGTGCGCCGAGGCGGTGTTGACGATCCGTCCCCAGCCGCGCGCCTTCATCCCCGGGATCGCCGCCTGCATCGCGTAGAAGGCCGAGGACAGGTTGATCGCGATGATCTGCTCCCACTTCGCGCCGGGAAACTCCTCGATCGCCGAGACGAACTGGATGCCGGCATTGTTGACGAGCACGTCGACCGAGCCGAACTTTTCCTCCGCCTCGCGCACCATGTCGCCGATCTCGGACGGCTTCGACATGTCGGCGGCCGAATAGTGTGCCCGCACGCCGAACTCGGACTCGATCGCGGCCCGCGCCGCCTCGATCGCGTCGGCCTCCCCGAAGCCGTTCAGCACCACGTTCGCCCCGTCGCGCGCCAACGCGCGGGCGATGCCGAGCCCGATCCCGCTGGTCGAGCCGGTGACGAGCGCGGTTCTGGATATCAGGGTCATGCGGGGCTCCGGGATGGCGGCTGGATGTCGCGAAAGCCTGCCCGATGCACCGCCGGTTGTCGACGCATCCAGGTCACGGACCGGTCAGGGCGTCACATCGGCGGCGCCCGTCTCGGCCTCGAACGCGCTGGCGAGGTAGGCGCGCACGAACCCCGGCATCGCACCGTCGAGGTCGTCGGCGCCGCGAACGGTCACGATGCCGGAGAGTTCCGGCTCGTCCTCGCGCAAGGCGTAGAGTTCCATGCGCTCGACGAGGGCTGCGGCCGGCTCGGTGAAGCGCACGGGGCGCAGGAAGGCGAGCTGCCCCTCGCCGCGCAGGCACACCCATTCCTCGGTCGCGGCGTCCGGCACCCGCAGGCCGGTCTCCTCAAGAAGCTCGCGCGCGGCGCTGCCGGAGAAGTCGACGGACTCTCCGCGCACGTCGTCCAGGTCCGGCGTGCCGCAGGGGAAGTAGATCTGCCCGGCGTTGGCGGTGTGCGGGCCCATCCGCCCGAGCAGCACCGCACCGTCGGCGCTCCATGGCACGATCGCCGCGAAGGCGTTGGCGACGTGCCCGTCCGGCGAGCCGCCGTCGCGATAGGCCAGGAACCGCGAATACGGCGTCTTGAACAGGTCGAGGCGGCAGGTGTCGTCGTCGATCGCGCAGCCGCAGGCGACGAGCACCGGCCCGTCGAAAAGGGCGGGCTGCGCCGCGCGGCGGCGCCTCCAATTGTCGTCGATGCGCGCGGCGTTGTCGCGCGCCCAGGCCCAATCGTAGGTCACCAGCCGCGCTTCGAGCCGCGCGAGGCGGACGACCTCGAAGCCGTAGGGCCGCGGATCCGGCGTCGGGCGGTCAGACATGCAGCAGTCCTTCCGAGACGATCAGCGCCGCACCGCCGATCTCGACCGAACGCAGCGCGCCGGCCTCGATGACGAGCTGCAACGCGATCTCGCTCGGGCGGCCCATCGCGACCCCTTGCGTGATCGCCACGTCGTGGGTGCCGTCGCCAAGGGTCTCGAACTGCATCAGCACGCCGGCGAAGGCCGCCGCCGCGGAACCCGTCGCCGGGTCTTCGGGAACGCCGAGCGCCGGCGCGAACATCCGGGCTTGGAACGCCCGTGCGCCGCCCGCCTCGTCCGGCGCGTAGAGGAAGAAGCCGTCCTGCGAGCCCGCAAGCGTACCCGGCTGTGCTGCGTCGAGGCGGGCGCGCGACGCCACCGGGACGAAGGTGAAGCTCGGGCCCACGCCGTGCCGGCTCGGACGATACCGGCCGAAGCCGACGTCTTGCGCCGTCAGCCCGAATGCCGCGGCGAGTTCGGCGGCCTCCGCGGCGTCGCCGAGGGACTCGGGCAGGATCGGGAGTTTGAAGCGGGCGCGACCCTCACCGTCGCCGACCTCGACGACGCAGGGGATCGTGCCGACCGTCTCCTCTAGGCCGAACGCGACGGCGTCGGCGGTCCCGGCATTCTCCGCGCGCAGGGCCAGCAGCACGGCGGTGCCGATCGTCGGATGCCCGGCGAAGGGTAGCTCGCGGGCCGGCGTGAAGATGCGCAGCCTTGCCAGGTGCCGCGGGTCGTCCGGAGGCATCACGAACACCGTTTCGGACAAGTTGAATTCGCGGGCGATGGCCTGCATCGCCGCCGTGTCGAGCCCGCCGGCGTCGAGCACGACGGCGAGCGGGTTGCCGGCGAGCGCCTGCGTCGTGAACACGTCGAGGGTGACGAAGCGGCGTGGCATCGCAGTTCCTTCCTTCTCGCTCAGACCGTCTCGACCGGGAACGTCTCGGTCGGCGCGACGAACTCGTCCTGCGCCGCCACCGTCAGGATCTCGCGCGAGCCTTCGGCGAGGGTTCGCCGCAGGATCCCGTGGACCGAGGCCGCGGCCATCCCGAGCGCGAGCGCCGCCGAGCGCGTGCGGGCGTAGTGCACGAGGAACAAGGCGGCGATGCAGTCGCCCGCCCCGTTGACCGACAGGTCGAGGCGGGGCGTGCGCACCCGCCAGAACGTGCCGCCTTCGCCGGCCAGCATATCGATGGCGTCGGCCGGCGTGGCATCGGTGGCGAGCGAGGTCACCAGCACCACCCGCGGGCCGCGGGCCTGCAGCGCGGCGACGGCGCGCTTGGCGTCGGCGAGGGTGCTGCTGGTCAGGCCGGTGAGCAGGTCGAGCTCGAACTGGTTCGGCGTCAGGATGTCGGCGGCGGGCACCGCGCGGTCGGCCATGAACTCGGCGATGCCGGAGCGGACGTAGACGCCGCGGCCGGTGTCGCCGATCACTGGGTCGCAGGCGTAGAGCGCGCGCGGGTTCTCCGCCCGCACCGCCGCGACCGCGCCAAGGATCGCGGTCCCGATGTCGGCCGAGCCCATGTAGCCGGAAAGCACGCCGTCGCAGGACCCGAGCACCCCGCGCTCGCGGATGCCGGCCACGAGGTCCTCCACCGCCGGCCCGTCGAACACCCGGCCACGCCAGGCGCCGTATCCGGTGTGGTTGGAGAACTGCACTGTGTGGATCGGCCAGACCTCGACCCCGAGCCGCTGCATCGGAAACACCGCGGAGGCGTTGCCGACATGGCCGTAGGCGACGTGCGACTGGATCGACAGGATGTTCATCGCGATGTCTCCCCGCGGCTCTTCCGCGCGCATCGGTCCCGCGGCGTGTTACCGGCTTTCGGCACCGCGCGCACCCGGCGCGGCTCACCCTGGAAAAGACAGGTCATGGACTTCGAATCGCTGCGTGCCTCCGCCCTCGCCTTCGTCGAGGCGCATCGCGCCTGGACACCGCTGATCGTCGGGGTGCTCGCCTTCTGCGAATCGATCGCCTTCCTGTCGCTGCTGGTGCCGGCCACCGTGATCCTGGTCGGGATCGGGGCGATGGTCGGCGCGGCCGACATCCCGTTCTGGCCGGTGGTGGCCGCCGCGGCTTTGGGTTCGGCGCTCGGCGACTGGCTGTCCTACGAGTTCGGCCGGTACTACGGCGAGGGCGCCAAGCGGCTTTGGCCGATGCGGCGCTACCCGGAGATGGTCGCCAAGGGCGAGGTCTTCCTCAAGCGCTGGGGCGCGGCCGCGGTGGCGGTCGGGCGGTTCTTCGGGCCGGCCCGCGCGGTGGTGCCGCTGATCACCGGGATGTTCGGCGTCGCCCGGCTGCCGTTCCAGCTGGCCAACGTGCTCTCGGCGATCGTCTGGGCCTTCGTGCTCCTGGCGCCGGGCGCCGGCCTGCTCGCGTGGTTTCAGCGCTGATGCGGCGGTTCCCGCCCGAGCGCATCGTCTGTCTCACCGAGGAGACCGTCGAGACGCTGTACCTACTCGGCCAGGACCACCGCATCGTCGGTGTCTCGGGGTACGCGGTGCGCCTGCCGCAGGTCCGGCGGGAGAAGCCGCGGGTGTCGGCCTTCACCAGCGCGGACCTGCCGAAGATCCTGGCGCTCGAGCCCGACCTCGTCCTCGCCTTCTCCGACCTGCAGGCGGCCATCGCCGCCGACCTCGCCCGCGCCGGCGTCGCCGTACACCTGTTCAACCAGCGCGACGTGGCCGGCTGCCTCGCGATGATCCGCACGGTCGGCGCGCTCGTCGGCGTGCCGGACCGTGCGGAGGCCCTGGCGCAGGGCTACGCCGACGACCTCGCGCGGGTGGCCGCCGAGGTCGCCGGTCGGCCGCGGCCGCGGGTCTACTTCGAGGAGTGGGACGCGCCGATGATCTCCGGCATCGGCTGGGTCTCCGAGCTGGTCGGCATCGCCGGCGGCGACGACGTGTTTCCCGAGCACGCCCGGATGGCCGCAGCCAAGGACCGGATCGTCGGGCCGGAAGCGGTGATCGCTGCGGCGCCCGACGTGATCCTCGCCTCTTGGTGCGGCAAGAAGGTCAACGTCGCGCGGATCGCGGAGCGGCCGGGATGGGCGGCGATCCCGGCGGTGCGGGACGGGCGCATCCACGAGATCAAGTCGCCGCTGATCCTGCAGCCCGGGCCGGCGGCGTTCACCGACGGGTTCGCCGCGATCCGCGCCGCGCTCGCGTGATCTCCCGCCGCAGGTGACAAGGCGAGTCAGGCCTTGGCAAGATGCCACGTCCCGATTCGGCACAGGCCGCCACACGAGAGACGATGCCGTCAGCCCTCGCCCACGCTCTCCCGGCCCAAGCCGCGCCCGATCTGGTCCTGCCGCCCGACCGGCGCCAGTCGCCGACGGCGCTGAAGATCCAGCGCGGCGTCCGCCGTCTATTCTCCGAGATGGGGTGCGCCACCCTGCCCGAGTTCTCCCTGGTCAACGGCCGGCGGGCCGACGTGATCGCACTCTGCGGTGCCGGGAGACTGACCATCGTCGAGATCAAGTCGAGCGTCGCCGACTTCCGCGCAGACCGGAAATGGCCCGACTACCGCGACTTCTGCGACCGGTTCTTCTTCGCGATCCCCGATACGGTGCCGGAATCCCTGATCCCCGAGGAATGCGGCCTGATCGTCGCCGACGCCTTCGGCGGGCTGGTGGTCCGCGAGGCGCCCGAGCACCCGCTCTCCGGCCCGCGCCGCAAGGCGGTGACGCTGCGCTTCGCCCACAGCGCCGCCCGCGTGCTGCACGGCCTCGCCGACCCGGGCGCGATCCGCGACGGGGCGCTTTGACGGCTGGGCCGACGGGGACCGGAGGCCGTCGAACGAATTGTCGATCGATCAGGCTGCTCGGTGCTACGCTTTCGCAGCGTGACGGGGGCGACTAAGCTCGCGGGCGGGATCGCGGTCCCCGACCGTCACCGGGAAATGGTTTCGATGCGCGCCTTGATCGGGATCGTCACAGCACTCCTCCTCGCGGGGCCGGCCGCGGCGCAGACCGTCGTCCGGATCGGTCTTTCGGCGCCGCTCACCGGGCCGGATGCGGCCTTCGGCCAGGGCATGCGGCTCGCGGCCGAACAGGCGATCGCCGACCTGAATCGCGCCACCGGCACGTCCGGCCGCAAGCTGGCGCTGGTCGTGGCCGACGATGCCGGCGAGGCCAAGCAGGGCGCCGTGGTCGCCCGGCGGTTCGCGGCGGACGGCATCCGCCTCGTGGTCGGCGCTCTCGAATCCTCGGTCGCGGCCGCGGTGGCGCCGCTCTACGAGGATGCGGGTGTCGTCCTGGTGACGCCGGGCGCGTCCTGGGCTGCGCTGACGCAGCGTGGCTATGGGAACATCTTCCGTGTCGCCCCTGGCGACGCGCAGCAGGGCGCGGCGGCCGGCCGTTATCTCCTCGTGCACGAGCCCGGGCGGCGGATCGGCGTCGTTCACGACCGCACCACCTTCGGACGCGATCTCGCAGACGCGGTTTCGCGCACGCTGAAGGCGGGTGGCGACCCGGAGGTGGCGTTCGAGAGCCTGCCGCGCGGCAGCCGCGATGCCACGGAACTGGTAACGACCCTGAAGGCGGCCCGCGTCGAGGCGGTGTATTTCGGCGGCCTAGCTCCGGAAGCGGCGACCCTGCTGCGCGCGATGCGGGATGCCGGCCTCGGCGCCCGCATGGTGGCGAGCGACGGCATCCTCGACCGCGATTTCGCGAGCCTCGCGGCGACCGCTGGCGAGGGCACGGTGATGACCGTTCCCGTCGAACCGGTTCGCTTGCCCGAGGCGAAAGGTCGGCCGCCGCGCACCGCGGAGGCCGATGCGGTCGCCGGCCCGACCTATGCGGCGGTGGAGGTGCTGGCGCAGGCGCTCGACCGCGCGAAATCGCAGGACTCGCGCAGGGTCGCTGCGGCCTTGCGAGGCGCGCCCTTCCGCACGATCCAGGGCGAGGTCGCCTTCGATGCGCAGGGCGACCTGCGCGAGGGGGCCGTGTCGCTGCGGGCGTGGAAGCGCACGCCGGACGGGCGGCTCGACTATGCCGGCAACGAGGTGGCGCCGTAGAATCGGTCGTTCCGCGGAGAAATCGTGCAGGAACGATGCTTTTTATGTCGACGCCGTCGCGACGACGTTGCGGCAAAGCTTGCCTGCATGGCGGCGGCCCCCTACATCGTGCCGACGCTCGACGGCGTGGCGCCTCCGGATACGGACCCGCCGCCGCGGCGGACATCGAATTGCCGTGACGAACGATCGTGCGCCGGAACGCCTGCTTCCAGACGGTCCGACTGGAGAGGGTGAATGGCGAAAGAAGAATTGATGCAGTTCGACGGTCTCGTTCTCGAGATCTTGCCGGATGCGCGCTACCGGGTACAGCTGGACCAGGGCCACGAGATCGTCGCCTACACCGCCGGCAAGATGAAGAAGAACCGCATCAAGACGCTGGCCGGCGACCGCGTCACCGTCGAGATGTCGCCTTATGACCTGGAGAAGGGCCGCCTCGTGTTCCGGCACAAGGACGAGCGCTCCGCCGGCCCCCGTCCGCCGGTGCGCGGCGGTCAGTTCCGCCGCCGCTGAGCGGCCGCCGATTCCCGCGCCCGTCCGGACCGCTGCTGCCTACCCGCTCCTGACGTTGACTGCCCTGCTCTGGGCGGGCAACGCCGTCGCGGGCCGGTGGGCGCCGGGCCATGTCTCGCCCCAGGCGATCACCTCGCTGCGCTGGGGCGTGGTCTGCGTCGTTCTGGGGCTGCTCGCCCGCAGGCGCATCGCCGCCGACTGGTCGGGCATCCGCGGTCACTGGCGGCTCGTGTTGCTGATGGGCGGCCTCGGCTACACCGCGTTCAACAGCCTGTTCTACGCTGCCGGGACCTACACCAGCGCGATCAATCTCGCCCTGTTCCAGGGCTCGATCCCCGTGCTGGTGATCCTGCTGAACTACGCCCTGTATCGCACCGCGGTCACGCCCGGCCAGGTGGTCGGCGTGCTCGTCACCCTCGTCGGCGCGACGGTGGCGGCGACGCACGGCGACTGGCACGTGCTCGCGACCCTCGACTTCAACCGCGGCGACGTGCTCGTCTTCATCGCCTGCCTGCTCTACGCCGGCTACACCCTCGCCCTGCCGCATCGCCCGGCGATTTCCGGGCTGACGTTCTTCGCGGCGATGGCGCTGATGGCCTTCCTTACCTCCCTGCCGCTCCTGGCGGTCGAGGCGGCGGCCGGTCGGCTGATCTGGCCGGGGGCGCAGGGCTGGGCGATCGTGGTGTTCGTCGCGCTCGGGCCGTCGCTCGCCGCGCAACTGTTCTTCATGCGCGGCGTCGAGCTGATCGGGCCGAACAGGGCCGGCCTCTTCGTCAACCTCGTGCCGATCTTCGGCGCAGGCCTCGCCGTGCTGGTTGTCGGCGAGCCGTTCGGGATCAACGAGGCCCTGGCGCTCGCCCTGGTGCTCGGAGGCATCTTCTGCGCGGAACGCCTCGGGCGCGGCGCGCCGCCGGCCATCGCCGAGCCGGCGGCGCCGCGAGACCGTCGCACGCCCTGATCGCGGCCGGCGGGATCGCCGGCCACGGGGATCAGTCGGCTTATTCGCAGACCCGGACGCGGCGGACGAACACGTCGCCATAGGCGTCGACCGAGCGGCGGCGCTCGAAATGGCAGACGGGGCCGTAATCTTCCTCGACATAGACCGGGCGCGGCGCGCGGTAGACCGGCTGGCCGGGGTAGTAGCCGTTCTGCGAGGACGCGATGGCGCCGCCGACGGCGAGGCCGCCGAGCACGCCCAGCGCGGCCGCACCGCCGGCGCCGATGCCGTCGCGGGCTTGCGCCCCCGGCGCGACTGCCACGAGGCTCCCTGCGACGAGAGCAACGGAAAGATATCGGATCATGGTTCGTCCCCTCTGGGTCTGTCGTGGCCGCAATGTCCGGCCAGGTCGTAAACGAAATGCGAATGCCCCGGGCTTCGCCGCCTGCCACGAAGATCACATTCGTGTTGGGCCTCGGATCGTTCGATAGAACAAACTTGCTTTGAGGCAAATCTTCGGCGCGCGCCCTCGGCCACCACTCACACCCGCGCGAGGCGCAGCGACAGCGGCCAGCGCACGGTGCGAAGCTGGCCGCCCGGCCCCCATGATGCCGCGAGCGCTTCATGGAAAGCGTCGACGGCCCCGCGACCGATCGCCTTCTCCAGCCCACGCAGGGCCGACCACGTCTCGACGTAACCGATCAGGTCGGCAAGAGACCACGCCACCGTGATCGCGAGGTCCGGTGCGGCGATTTCCGCGAACGGGAAGGGCAGCGATTGGTAGCCGTCCTCGACGTGTCGGCGCTCGGGCGGCCAGTACGGCCCGACCACGTCGTCGTAGAAGTGTCGGACCGCTCCATCTGGTTCGCCCTCGACGTGCAGGATGCCGTAGCTGACCAGCGCCAGCACCGCGCCCGGCCGGGCGATGCGGCGGACCTCGTCGTAGAACGCGGCAAGGTCGAGCCAGTGGGCCGCCTGCGCTACGGTGATCAGGTCGGCGCTCGATGTCGCCAACTCGCTCCGCTCGGCCGGCGCGGTGCGGTACGTGACACGGGGATGCGGCGTCGCGTTCGCGATCTGCGCGGCGCTGGCATCGGTGGCGACGACGTCGCCGAAATGCGCGGCGAGCTGCGTCGAGAGCTGCCCGGTGCCGCAGGCGGCGTCGAACGCCAGCCCACGTCCGGGCGCGGCCTCGGCGAGGAACGCCGCGAGGCCCGCCGGATAGGTCGGCCGGTGGGCCGCGTAGGCGGCCGCCTGCGACGAGAAGTGGTCCTTGAACGCCGGGTCCATCGTCGCCGCCTCGTCGTCGCCTGTCGCCGGATCAGGGTAGCCCTGCCAGCGGTTTCGAAGAAGCCGCCGCTTGACGGCGCCGGTCATTCCGGCTGCAACCGGGCCGAACCGCAACGGAAGGGACCGAGATGGCGACACGAGGCTTCGTCGGCCGGCGCAGTCCGGAGGAGACGCAGAAGCGGCTTCCGCCGGGACAGCACCGCGTCGAGGATTTCCCGATCCTCCAGATCGGGCCGAACCCGACGATCGACCTTGCGACGTGGCGCTTCACCCTTCGCGAGGGCGCCAAGCCGCTGAAGTCCTGGAGCTGGGACGAATTCCAGGCGCTTCCGCGCACCGCCTGGCAGGGCGACATCCACTGCGTCACCAAATGGTCGAAGTTCGACACCGGTTGGGAGGGCGTGAGCTTCGACGACCTGCTTGCCGACGCCCGCATCGCGGCGCCGACGGATTTCCTGCTCGCCGAGGGCTACGACGACTATTCCACCAACGTCCCCGTCGCCGACCTCGCCGGCGGGCGCGCGATGATCGCGACGCATTACGAGGGGGCGCCGATCGAGCCGGACCACGGCGGTCCGGCCCGCTTGTTCGTGCCGCACCTCTACCTGTGGAAGAGCGCGAAATGGCTGAAGGGCCTGCGCTTTACCAAGAAGGACGAGGCCGGCTTCTGGGAGATGCGCGGCTACCACATGTACGGCGACCCTTGGCGCGAGCAGCGCTACACCAGTGATTGAGGTGCCCGACTTCCGCTGGCGACAGGCCTTGATCACGGCGATCGCGCCGGTCACCGCGCGGGTGAAGAGCTTTCGCCTGCGCACCGAGATCGCCGACGCCTACAGGCCGGGCCAGCATGTCGACGTGCGCCTCACCGCCGAGGACGGCTACCGTGCGCAGCGCAGCTACTCGATCGCCTCGGCGCCGGACGGCTCGGGAACGATCGAGCTGATGATCGAGGGATTGGAGGGCGGCGAGGTGTCGGGCTTCTTCCACGAGATCGCCGAGGTCGGCGACGCGATCGAGCTGCGCGGGCCGATCGGCGGCGCGTTCTCGTGGGGGCCGGCCGACGGCGGGCCGCTGCTGCTCGTCGGCGGTGGCTCCGGCGTGGTGCCGCTCCTAGCCATGCTGCGCCACCGGGGGGCGGTGGCACCGGAGATCCCGGCTCTTCTGCTCTACTCGGCGCGGACCCGCGGCGATGCGATCGCGCTCGACGAGATCGAGGCGCGCGCCGGCACCGAGCCGGGCCTGTCGCTGATCTTCACCGCGACCCGCTCGGGCGGACGGCGGATCGATGCGGCGACGGTGGCGGAAGCGCTCACGACGCTCGGCCACCCGACCCGCGTCTTCATCTGCGGCGCCACGCCGTTCGTGGGCACGGCCGCGACGCTGCTGGTCGAGGCCGGCGTCGCCCCGGGGCTGATCCGCACCGAGCGGTTCGGCGGTTAGCAGTTCGCTCTACAGATTCTCTCGACGCGACGCCGGGCGTCAGGACCGCCTGATCTGCTTGCGCCGCTTGATGTCGGGGCTCGAGGCGCCGCAGGTCGGCAGGCTCTCCACCGACCCGTGGACCGCGGACGTGGTCGCCGAGAGGTCGTGGTAGCAGACGCAGCCTTCGGCGAAATAGTGGTGCACGAGCGCCTTGCGCGACCGGGTGACGTCGTTGCGCGGCGAGCCCCCGTGCAGGAGGTTCGCGTGCCAGAACAGCACGTCGCCCTTGCGCGCGATGAAGCGCCGGGGCGCGATGCCATGCTCGGCGATCGTGTGCTTGATCGCCGGCTCGTAGCGCTCTGCGTAGGCCGCGTAGCCCCTGTCGCGGAAGTCGTCGGTCGAGATGCCGACGTCGTGGCTGAACACGTAAGGCAGGCGATGGCTGCCGGGATAGTAGACCAGCGGCCCCGAATCGTCGTGGATGTCCTCCATCGCGACCCAGCAGGCGGCGAGGTAGCCGAGCGGGTAGGTCGTCATGTGGATCGAATCCGAATGTTCGGATTGCTGGCTCCCCTTGTGGGAGGCGATGGTCTGGAACGGGATCGCCCGGCGCCCCAGCACCATGCTGCTGAAGTTGAACAGCACCGGGTGCTCGAGCAGCGTATCGAGCTCCTCGACCTTGAGGTGCGGGTTGAGGTAGCGGCCGGGATGGGGGTCGTCGTCGGCAGCCTTCTCCGGCGCGAGCGTGATCTCGCCCTGCGCGATGGCGGCTTCGTAGGCGGCCCAGGCGACGTCGATCGTGTCCGGATCGACCGCGCCGCGGGCGACGTAATACCCGTTCTCGGCCCAGAACCGGCACATCTCGGCCTGCTTCGGTGTCAGCTCGCCCCGATCGAGGCGCCGCGCGATCGTCTCGGTGGCGTCCGGCCGGTCGAGCCAGGGCGAAGGCCCGGATTCGGGAAAGTTCTCCGAGCGGAACACCTTGATGCAGCCGATGTCGACAGGGACGTCGGCGTCCACGACGTTGGGCGCTCCGGGCCGCGAGACGGGAAGGTGCGCCGGCGGCTCGCTTCCGAGCGTGTCGCTCCGTCCACCGGCTAAGCCTCGGGCCGCGTTCGCCCAGGTCCGAACCTTGCCCGCTACGCTCGCACGCGTCATCGATCCGCTCCGCCCACCGCGCCGATATCAGAGGCTATCGATTTCGACATTGGATTTGGGTGATACTGAGGCCGTCGACCCAAGGCCGTTTGCAATGTCCGCGCCTGCGCGGGTCGGCTTGGACCGGTACGGCCGAAGCCGACCCTTGCCGTGATGTCTTCGATAGTCTCAAGGCCTGGCCCCGTGAAATCCAAGGGATTTCGGCGTTAGGCTGCAGCAGACGGCAAGGCTCACGGGCTGAAGATCAGCACCAGGTAGACGAAGAACACGATCAGGTGCACCGCCCCCTCCAGCACCGTGGTCCGCAGGCCCGAGAAGGTCAGCGTGCTGAGGATCAGGGTCACCGCGAGCAGCGTCATCTCGGTCGGCTTGAGGCCGAGCACCACCGTCTGGCCGGTGATCAGGCCGACCGCGAGCACCGCCGGCACGGTCAGGCCGATGGTCGAAGTCGCCGCACCGAGACACAGGTTGATCGCGCGTTGCAGCTCGTTGCGGGCGACGGCCTTCAGCGCCGAAATCGCCTCGGGCGTGAACACGATCGCCGCGATCAGCACGCCCGACAGCGCGGACGGCGCGCCCAGCGCCGCGATGCCGTGGTCGAGGATCGTCGCGAGGCTCTTGGAGAGCAAGACGATCGGCAGGATGTTGGCGACGAGCAGCACCGTGTGCCGGACGATGCTGCCGGCCGGCGCCTTGGTGCGTCGCTCCGGCTCCGCGACGGACCGGCTGCCTTCCGCGCCGGAACCATCTTGGAAGAAGTCGCTGTGCCGCCCGGTCTGGATCAGGAGGAACACCGCGTAGAGCGCCAGGGTGAAGCCCGAGAACGTCACCGCCTGCAGCGTGGTCAAGGTGCCGTCGCGGGTCGAGGTGGTGAAGTTCGGGATGATCAGCGCCAGGGTCGAGAGCGGGATGATCACCGACAGGAAGGCCGACGCCCCTTGCAGGTTGTAGCTCTGCTGGTGGTGCCGCAGGCCGCCGACCAGGAGCCCGAGGCCGACGACCCCGTTGAGGACGATCATCAGCACCGCGAACATCGTGTCGCGACCGAGGGTCGGCGCGTCCTTCGCGCCGAGCATCACCGCTGAGACGAGCGCCACCTCGATCACGACGATGGAGAGCGTCAGCACCAGGGTGCCCAGCGGCTCGCCCAGGATGTCGGCCAGCTCCTCCGCCTCATGCACCACACCGAAGGCACACCAGAAGATCGCGACGAGCAGCCACGCGAACAGGGCGAGGGCGAAGATCGGCGACGCCAGATCGCCGAGCCACGCCTTACCGAACCACGCGAAGGCGCCAACCGTCGTCCACGCCACCGCCAACCGCGCCGTTCCCATCGATCGTCCGATCCATCCACCCCTGCGACGATGCTTAGGCGATCGGGATGGATTGCGCACACGCAACCGCCCCATGCGGGCCGGGACGTGGCGGAAACGCCGGGAAGCCGCTAGAGGGTATGGCTTCGCAACCCGAGTCGAGACCGGTGAGCCTGACAGAGAGCCGCGCCCAGCGTCGGTTCTGACGGGACGGACGGTCGTGAAAGCCCCGTACCGTGCCGTTTCCCACCCTTCCCGCCCCGTTCGCGCGGGCGCTCGCCGACCATGACTACGCCGAACCGACGCCGGTGCAGAGCGCCGTGCTCGAAGCGGCCGCCGACGGCCGCGACCTCCTCGTCTCCGCCCAGACCGGCTCCGGCAAGACCGTCGCCTACGGGCTGGCCATGGCCGGCCTGCTCCTCGACGGCGCGGAGACGCTGGCGCCCCCCGGCGCCCCGCTGGCGCTGGTGATCGCACCCACGCGCGAGCTCGCCCTGCAGGTCCAGCGCGAGCTGATGTGGCTCTACGGCCCCGCCGGCGGCCGCGTCACGGCCTGCGTCGGCGGCATGGACCCGCGCCGCGAGGCCCGCGCGCTGAACGAGGGCACGCACATCGTCGTCGGCACGCCCGGGCGTCTGCGCGACCACCTCGAACGCCGGACCCTCGTCACCGACCAGATGCGGGCGGTCGTCCTCGACGAGGCCGACGAGATGCTGGACCTCGGCTTCCGCGAGGACATCGAGTTCATCCTCTCGGCGACGCCGAACCAGCGCAGCACCTTCCTGTTCTCGGCGACTCTGCCGAAGGCGATCGACAGCCTCGCCGCCCGCTACCAGCGCGACGCGCTGCGGCTCGCGGTGAAGAGCGAGACCCGCGGGCACGCCGACATCGCCTACCGGGCGATCCGCGTCGTGCCGCGCGAGATCGAGCACGTGGTGCTCAACCTGCTCCGCGCGGCGGACGCGCCGACGGCGATCGTGTTCTGCAACACCCGCAACGCTGTGCGCCACCTCCAGGCGAGCCTGACCGAGCGCGGCTTCTCCACCGTGGCGCTGTCGGGCGAGCTCGGTCAGGGCGAGCGGAACGCCGCGCTCCAGGCGTTGCGCGACGGCCGTGCCAAGGTCTGCGTCGCCACCGACGTCGCCGCCCGCGGCATCGACCTGCCGGGCCTGTCGCTCGTCATCCATGCCGACCTGCCGCACGACGCCGAGGTGCTGCAGCACCGCAGCGGCCGCACGGGCCGCGCCGGCAAGAAGGGCACCAGCATCCTGCTGATCCCGAACGCCCGCCGCCGCCGGGCCGAGCAGATGTTCCAGCTCGCCAAGATCAGCCCCGAATGGGGCGGCCCGCCCTCGGCCGACGAGATCCGCCGCCTCGACGGCGAGCGCATGCTGGAAGACCCGCTCTTCACCGAGGCGCCCGGCGAGGAGGACCTCGCGCTCGCCGAGACCCTGGTCACCGGCCGTACGCCGCTCGAGCTCGCTGCCGCGCTGGCCCGGGTCTACCGCACCCGCCTGCCGGCGCCGGAGGAGGTGACCGACCCCGGCGAGCAGTCCGGCCGCGGCGCGTCGAGCCGTCCGCCCTACGACCCGATGGACCCCGAGCGCATCGCCGCGATGGGCCCGGCGGTGTGGTTCCGGCTCAATCTCGGCCGGCGCGACAACGCCGACCCGCGTCGCCTGCTGCCGATGCTGACGCGCCGCGGCGGCATCGACCGCCAGGAGATCGGCGCGATCCGCATCTTCGACCGGGAGACCAAGTTCGAAGTCCGCGGCAACGCCGCCTCGCGCTTCGCGCAGGCGTTCGCCCGCAACGGCTCACCGGAGATCCAGGTGGAAGCGCTGGAGGGCGATGCGCCCGCCGCCGAGCGCAAGGGGCCAGCCGGCTTCAAGAGCCCGCGCGCGGCCAAGCACGAGCGCCACGTCGGAAAGCCCGAAGGGGCCAAGACCTACGCCCGGAAGCCGCGGGCCTGAGCCGCGACCGGGCGCCGCCTTAAGGCGACGCCCGTCACCAACACGTCCGGGTCCGGTCAGAACCGGTCGGGAATGCCCTTCACGGCGTCGCCGAGGGCCTCGACGCTCTCGCGGATCTTGCGGCCGGCGGGTGCGAGCGACGGGACCTTGATCCCGAACACCTCTGTGTCCTCGTCCTGCGCCTGGGCGGGCGCCAGCTTGGTCTCCGCCGCCTTGGCCTCGACCGCCACCGGCTTCAGGGCTGCAGGCTTCCCCGCCACCGCCTTGCTCGCCGGCACCGAAGTGGGCTTGGCGTGCGCCTCGATCCGCGGCTTCGCCTTGACCGCTTCCGGCTTGCTGATCTCGAGCTTCGTGACCTCAGGCTTGGCGCCCTCCTGCCGGATCGCCTCGTCCTTCGTCGCCGCCGCCTTGGCAACGATCGCCTTCGGCGGTTCGGGCGGCAGGGCCGCGTAGGTGGTGGTTTCCGTCTTGGCCCGAACCGTCTCGGCCGCGAGCGGCGCAATTCCGGGGACAGCGCGGGCCGGCGCGACCAGCGTCGCCTGGCGGGCGGGGCCGATCACCGGCACCTCGACGATGGCCGGAAGCGGCTGTTGCGCCGGGACGTCGGGCTTGCCCGCGGGGGCGACGGGGTTCGGGGCGACGGGGAGCGCGACCGGCAGTGTGACGGTGTCCGCGGCCGTGTTTCCGGCGCGCAGAATCGGGTCGACCCGCGCCTCGACGACCGGCGCAGTCGCCGGCTCGGGCGGCAGGATCTCGCGGATCTTCGGGACCGCGGGACCGTTTCCGGCCAGCGCCGGCATGCCGTCCTTGAGGTCGGGCCAGTCGGCGGCCTTCTGGCTCATCGCGATCGGTTTCGCCCGCTGCGGGCCGGCAAGGCTCGAGAGGTACGTGCTGGCGACGCCGGCGAAGGCCCCGGTGGCGCCGAGGCCCAGCGCACCGAACAGGGCGATCCGCGCCCATGGACGGCGAACGCCTGAGCGCGGGGTCGCGGCGGCGGCGGATCGGGTCTCGGAAGGGTCGAGGGCGAGATCAATCATCGGGCGGGGTCGATCTTGGCACGAGGTTGCGTCGGAAAAGCGAGACGAATGCGACCGATCCCCCCATCACGGTCGCGCCCGCCCCCGAAGACCTTCCGAACGCGAGATTTGGCGTTCCAATGAGGACCGGCAATACGGCGCAACGATGTCGTAGCGCATTCGCCGCGCTGATCCGCGGCTTCAGCACCCGGCGTCTTCTGTGGAGAAGTCGTTCCGGCGACGAGGTCTTGCGTAGACGCAGGCTGCTTAAGAACTCGTATCGCCTGCTCTCCGGCACGCCTCAACGCGAGTGTGCCAAGTAGCCGGCCTGCGCGCCGGCCACCCGCTCGATCGCGCGGACCCACCGATCCGCTGCTTGGGCGGGGCGCGGCCCGCCGGACAGGATGGCGGCCTTGAGCGCGAAGCCGTCCCGGTCGCCCCAGCGCGCGAGCAGGGCCTGGAACGCGTCGTGCCGCGCACGCTCGAACGGCATCGCGCGGCCCGCCGCGTCGCGGCAGGGATGCGGTGGATAGAGGTGGCCCACCGGCACGAGGCCCACCGGGATCGGCGCCGTCGCCAGGTGCGTCAGCCTGCGCAGTAAGATCTTCGGCACGACGAACGCCCGCGGACCGGAGGCGTCGCCGGCCCCGCCCAGCATTTCGATGCGCCCGAGCGGACCCGCGACGACGAGGTCGGCACCGCCCGCCACCAGCTCGGGCCGGATGACGGCGTCGAAGTCGATCGACGCCGAGCCGCGATGCGCGCGCAGCCTGTCCAACGCCGCCGGCCGGTCGGTCCTGATGCGGACCGACGCTGGGCTCAGCCCGAGCCCGAGATCGAAGCTCACCGCTTCGCGCCGCGTCGGATCGAGGGCCTCGGCGTCGGGGCCGAACTCGGTGAACCCCATGCGGGCTGGCGGCACGAGACTTGTCGCCGGCAGGCAAAGGGCGACTGCATGGCTCCAGCCGTCGCCCACCGGCATTTCGTAGGCGACCGGTCGCAGTGTCTCGATAAGCGTCAACACGACGCCGCCGCGGGCGGTCCGCAGACCTACCCTGCCCGCTTCGAGCGTCGCGAACGGCTCATCCTGCCCCCGGCGAAATTCGGCTGCGGCCCCGAACGCGCCGAGGCTCCACGCGCTCGCGGGGTCGGCGAGCGCGTCCAGCAGGATCTCGCGATCGTTCGCATCGAGAGGCATGGCGGCGACGGCTACGCCGGTCGTCGCGGCGGCTCAAGCCGGGTCGGTCGCCGAGGGCCGGAATGTGGATGGCCCGTCGGGCACCGATCCGCGCCATGGACTTCGCCGCGCCGCGCCGCCACCCTGCGTCGCGTGAGTGCCCAGCCGATCCCCTTCGCGACGCAGCCGGACGACGTGCCCGCCAGCGAGCCGACGCCGCCCCAGACGGTTCCGGCCGTCAGGTTCTGGAGCGGCTGGTCGACGCGTGCACGGCTGATCGCGGTGGTCCTGGCCATCGACGTGATTGCCGCCCTGGTGTCCTGCGGCGTCATCGTCATCAACGCGCGCAACGCGGTGAAGGTCGAGACGCGGGCGTCCCTGTCCACGGTGGAATCGCTGGTCGCCGACACGATCCGCCTCCTCGAGGCGGCGCCGGCCGAGCGCCTGCTTCAGACCCTCGACCTGCGCTTCCAGGTGCTGCGCCACGTCCGCGTGACCGTCCGCGACGCCGAAGGCGCGACGGTGGGCGCGCCGATCGGTCAGCCGCGCCCGGAGCGGGCGGCGCCCGTTTGGTTCGCCGACCTGATCATGCCGAAGATCGAGCAGCACGAATTGCCGATCGTCACCGCCGGCCGCACGATCGGCACCGCGCGGATCACCACCCAACCGATGGACGAGATCGACGAGATCTGGGTTTACGCCCGTGCGCTGTCGCTCACGACGTTCTGCATCAACGCGGCGATGCTGGCCGCCCTGTACCTCGCGCTCGGGCGGGTGCTGGCGCCGCTCGCGCGCCTCGCCGACGGCCTGACCCAGCTCGAGCGGCACGACTACACGGCACGCCTTCCGAGCCCGTCGAGCCACGAGTTTGCGGTGATCGCGACCCGGTTCAACCAGGTGGCGGAAGCCTTGAGCGCGGTCCGCGCCGCCAACGGGCGGCTGAAGCGGCAACTGCTGACCGCGCAGGACGACGAGCGCCGCAGCACCGCCCTGGAACTCCACGACGAGTTCGGCCCGTGCCTGTTCGCGCTGGAAGCCAACGCCGCCTCGATCGGGCGGTTGGCCACCGGAGCCGCCGAACCCGACCGCAACAAGCTCTCGGCGCGAGCGTCCGAAATCGCCGGGATCGTGTCGCAGGTGCAGAGCCGCAACCGCGACCTGCTCAATCGGCTGCGCCCGCACGCCCTCGGGCAGGTGCCGCTCGCCGATTGCCTGGACTTGCTGCTGCGCGACTTCGCCCGCCGCCATCCCGAGACGCGCTTCTCCGGGCACTTCGCCGGTCTCGCCCGCGGCTATGGCGACCTCGCCGACCTGACGGTGTTCCGCTGCATCCAAGAGAGCACGACCAACGCCGTGCGGCACGGCCGCGCCGCGTCGGTCACCGCCAAGGCGCGCGAGGCGGACGGCGCGCTGATGGTGTCGATCGCCGACGACGGCGCCGGGTTCGATCCCGACCACGGCACCGGGCTCGGGCTCTCGGGGATGCGCGAGCGCGTCGAGGCCCTCGACGGCACGTTTGTTCTTGACAAGCACCCGCCCGGCGCCGTTGTCCGCATTATCATTCCCGTGGATTCGCACCGGGGCGACGATCCCGGGTCGGAGCGATCCGCGTGAGCGGCCCTCCCATCCCGTGTCGTCTTCGCACCCCGAGTGGCCTCACCATGAAGTCCGTGGCTCGATGAACGCCTTTGCCATGAAGCCCGTCGCCGTCGAGACCCGGATGCCGGTGCTCGTGATCGACGACCACCCGATCGTGCTGCAGGGCTGCCGCCGGGTGCTGGAGGATGCCGGCATCGAGACGGTGGCGGAGGCGACGACGGTGGTCGACGGCTACCGCGCGTTCCACCGCCTGCGCCCGCCGATCGTGATCTGCGACCTGACCTTTCAGGGCAGCGGCCTGGCCGGCCTCGGCTTGATCCGCCGCATGTGCGCCGTCGAGCCCAAGACCCGCATCCTGGTCTTCAGCATGCACAACGATCCGGTGATCGTGGCGCGCGCGCTCGAGGCGGGGGCGCTCGGCTACGTCCTCAAGGACCATGCCTCTGCCGAGCTGTTCGAGGCTTTCGAGAAGGTCCGCGCGGGCCAAGTCTACCTCGACCGGCGGCTGGCCACCGAGGTCGCGATGCTGCGGACCGACGCCCGCCGCACCCCGGAATCCCAGCTGACGCCGCGCGAGCAGCAGATTCTCGTACGTCTCGCCCAGGGCAAGTCCTACGGCGTGATCGCGACCGACCTGTCGGTGAGCTACAAGACCGTCACCAACGCCTGCTCGCAGATGCGCCAGAAGCTCGGCGTGCGCACGCTGGCCGAGCTGATCCACGTCGCCGTCACAGAGGCCCAGCGCCAGGGCTGACCGGCACAGGCGCGACACGACGGAGGAGCGAACCATGGGCGCGACCGAGACAGGCCCCTTTTCGCAGGCGGCGTGGGCGCGCAACGCCGCGCTCTACGAGACCATCCGCACGATGCCGTTCAACGCCGAGCTCGCCGCCGGCACGCTCGGGCAGTCGCGCTTCCGGCACTACATCGTGCAGGACGCGCACTACCTGATCGGCTTCGGCCGTGCCTTGAGCCTCGCCGCCGCCAAGGCGCCCGAGCCCGACGGCATCGTCCTGTTCGCGAAGGCCGCCGAGGAGGCGATCGTGGTCGAGCGCGCGTTGCACGGCGGCTTCTTCCGCGACTTCGGCATCGGTCCGGACGCCTTCGCCGCGACGCCGCTGACGCCGGCCTGCGACCACTACGTCGCCTACCTGCTCTCGACCGCCTATGCCGAACCGTTCGAGGTGCTCCTCGGGGCGCTGCTGCCGTGCTTCTGGATCTACGCCGAGGTCGGCCGAGACATCCTGGCGCGCGAGAGCGCCGGCAACCCCTACCACGCCTGGATCGACACCTATTCCGGGACGGACTTCCAGGAGGCCGTCGCCCGGATGATCGCGGCGACCAATGCCGCCGCGATCCACGCGTCGCCCACGTTGCGCGAACGCATGCACCGGGCCTTCACGCACGCCACCCGGCTCGAATGGATGTTCTGGGACAGCGCCTACCGCGACGCCGCCTGGCCGGTCTGACGCGCATTTTCGCGATGGCCGCCGGTTGCCACCGTGCTTCGTCCGTTTCAGCAAAGCGTCGGAGGCCGCGCCGGAAACGGTTTTCCGCCGAGAACGCGGGCAACGCTTCGGAATGCGCCGCGTTGTCGCGTTAACCAAGGAGGTTAACGTGCAACAGAGCTGGATGACCCTTCCCGAGATCGCGCTGCACCATCACATCTCGATCGCGGATGCACAGACGCTCGTCGATGCCGCGAACTGCCCGAAGGTGTTCAAGACGGACGCGACCTTCTACCTGATTTAACGAACTGTCCGTCGCCGATCGAGGCCAACGATCGGCGAAACTGCTTCGGGCTCCCCGGTCTCTTGCATGAGCTTGCCGGGCGAGCCTTACGCAGACATTCAAAGGAGTGTGGATTTGATCCGATCAAGCGCGACAATGCGCCCATAGGAGTCCGCTTACCTTGGAACTCATGCACGTTCGGGAAGCGCCGATTGGAGCGGGCGACGGGAATCGAACCCGTATATTCAGCTTGGGAAGCTGACGTTCTACCACTGAACTACGCCCGCGCCGGACCGCGTTTCGGCAGCGCGGCTGGACCATAGCAGAGCCGCCGGCGTTGTCCACGGGTTCGACGTTGCGACGAGGCTGGATCCGGCGGCGTTGCCCAGAGCCGTCGGCGCAGTCTTGCGCTGTGCCTTTGCCCTCCGCAAACGGTCTCCCTCCGTCCCCTCCGTTCCCATGGCGTCGGCGTTCCACTATCACCCCTCGGACACGTACCCGCGATGCCTGCGGCGTCCGCCCGCCTGGGTGGCGCCGGCCGAGGATTGATCTGAGATCCATGGACGCCCCTTCCCCTCAGGCCGCGCCCGCGGACAACCCCGCGCGGCTGATCCTCGCCTCCGCCTCGCCGCGCCGGCTCGCCCTATTGCAGCAGATCGGCATCGAGCCTGACGCGCTGCTCCCCGCCGACGTGGACGAGACCCCGCTGAAATCCGAATCGCCGCGCGAGCTCGCCCGACGCCTCGCGCGGGCGAAGCTCGCCGCCGCGCAGGGCGCTTTGCACCTGCACGCGCACGGCGCCAGGAGCTGGGTCCTCTCGGCCGACACGGTGGTGGCGGTGGGCCGGCGCGTGCTGCCGAAGGCCGAGGTGCCCGACGAGGCCGCCGACTGCCTGCGCCTGCTCTCCGGCCGGCAGCACCGGGTGTTCACGGCCGTGTGCCTGCTCTCGCCGAAGGGGACGCGACGCGAGCGGATCGTCGAGAGCCGGGTGCGGTTCAAGCGGCTGTCGCAGCGCGAGATGAGCGGCTATCTCGCCTCCGGCGAATGGCGCGGTAAGGCCGGCGGCTACGCAATCCAGGGCTTGGCCGGCGCCTTCGTGGTCAAGCTCGTCGGCTCGCATTCAGCCGTCGTCGGCCTGCCGCTCTACGAGACGATGGCGCTCCTGGATGGCGAGGGCTTCCCGGTGCGCGCCGGCTGGAGCGCGATGGCATGAGTGCGCCCGTGAAGCTTCCCGCCTGCCCGATCTGCGGAAAGCCCGCCGACCCGAAGCTGAAGCCGTTCTGCTCGGAGCGCTGCTCGGACATCGACCTCGGGCGCTGGCTGAGCGACCGCTACGTCATCCCGGCCTCGGAGGACGAGGACGACGGCGACCTGCCGCCCGCCCGGAAACCCGAATCCGAATAGCCAAAAAATCATCGGTCTAGCTTGCGGGATCAGGCTGGACAGGTCGGGGGGCACTGACTATACCCCCGCTCCAGTCGAGGCCGCCAAGCGGTCCGGCGAAGGCCCAGGTAGCTCAGTTGGTAGAGCATGCGACTGAAAATCGCAGTGTCGGCGGTTCGACTCCGTCCCTGGGCACCATCTCTTCCCATCCGCTGAAACGAGTCTTCCGCCCTTGACCTTCTATGGGCGGCTCTGCGCGTTTCGCCGCCGCCTCAGCCGGCTGCCTCCTCAATCTCTTCGCACAGTGACGCCGCCGCGCTCAGGTCGTCCGGTGTGTTGACGTTGTGGAACGGGTCGAACCGCGAGACCGGCCATCGCACCACCGTCGCACCGTGGCGCTCGATGAAGCCGCCGACGCGGCGCTCTCCGCGTTCGACGTGGGCGGCGCGGAGGTCTTCCCGCAGACGCAAGGGCCAAAGGGCGACGGTGTAGTGTTGCCGCTCGCCAGAGGCGGCGAGCACGATCGCGGCCTTGTCCCGGGCGGCTGCGAGGCGGGCGATCAGGTCGTGCGGCAAGAACGGCGCGTCGCCCGAGACGCTGGCGACGTATTCGACGGTGGGATGGAACGCGGCGGCGTGGTCGAGCCCGGCCAGGATGCCGGCGAGCGGCCCGGGATGGCCGGGGACGCCGTCCGGCAGGATTGGTCCCGGAAAGCCCGTGAACCGCGTCGGATCGCCGTTGGCACTGAGGGCCACTCCAGACGCGCATTGCGGCGCTAGCCGTTCGGTCACGCGTTCCAGCAGGGTCCGCCCGGCGAGCGGGAGCAAAACCTTGTCGCCGCCGCCCATGCGCCGGGCGAGGCCGCCGGCCAGGATCAGGCCCAGGACCGGCGGCGTCACGGGGCTACTCGAACACGATCTTCGGCGCAGCCCGGCCGGCCGGCGCGGCGTTGAGGTTGTCCCAGAGCTTGGCGGCGATCTCGCGGTAGACCCTGGCCTGCGGCCCGTCGGGCGCGACCGCGACGACCGGCTGGCCGGCATCCGACGATTCGCGGATCGTCATGTTCAGCGGCACCTCGCCGAGGAACGGCACGCCGAGGCGCTGCGCCTCGATCCGCGCGCCGCCATGTCCGAAGATGTGCGATTCGTGGTTGCAGTTCGGGCACACGAAGGTCGCCATGTTCTCGATAACGCCGAGGATCGGCACCGCGACCTTCTTGAACATGGTCACGCCGCGGCGCGCATCGATCAGCGCGAGGTCCTGCGGCGTCGAGACGATGACGGCGCCCGACAGCGGCGTCGCCTGCGCCATGGTGAGCTGCGCGTCGCCGGTGCCCGGCGGCATGTCGACGATCAGCACGTCGAGCTCGCCCCAGAGCACGTCGCGCAGCATCTGCGTCAGCGCCGACTGCACCATCGGGCCGCGCCAGATCATCGCCGTCTCCGGCTCGATCAGGAAGCCGATCGACATCACCTTGAGGCCGTAACCTTCCATCGGCTCCATGCTGCGGTTGTCGACCACCTTCGGCTTGCCGGAAAGGCCGAACAGCTTCGGCACCGAAGGCCCGTAGATGTCGGCGTCGAGCAGGCCGACCTTCAGGCCCTGCGCCTTCAGGGCAAGCGCGATGTTGCAGGCGGTGGTGGACTTGCCGACGCCGCCCTTGCCCGAGGCCACGGCCACGATGTGGCGAACCCCCGGCAGGGCTGGACCTTGGCCGGGAGGCGCGCCTGGCCGCGGCGGAGCGGCGGTGACCGGGACCGGCGCCGCCTTGCTCTGCTCCGGCATGCCGGGCGCGCGTTCTGAGGTCAGGCTGGCGAACACGCCGGACACGCCGGGCATCGACAGGACCTTGCCCTCGGCCGATCGGCGGATCGGCTCGAAGCGGGCGGCCTCGCTCGCGTCGATGAGGATCGAGAACATCACGCGGTTGGTCGGGTCGACCACCACCTGCGAGAGCCGGCCGGAAGCCGGCAGCGTGGTTCCGGCGGCATCGATGGTCACGGCCTGCAGGGCAAGCAGTACGTCGTCTCGGGTGATCGCCACGGTCTGGCTCCTTCGCCGGGTCCGGCGGCTCGAGATCTCGAAAGGGATGGTTCCGGCCCATGTAAACAGCCGTGCCGGAAACGCCAGCCGCCGCAGGCACGACGCCGTGCGGCCCCTGTGCGCAGGCGATCGAACCAACCGATGCGTCATCCGTTGTGACACGACCGCCGGCGCGGGCGGCAGGGAGAGCCGACGCGCCGTCACCATCTGGAGAGACGACTGCGATGCATCAGGGCAACCACCGCGACCACGAGGGCGCGAAGAAGCTGTTCGAGCTGGTGAAGGACGTGAAGGTGGCGATGATGACCACCGCCGACTCCGACGGCACGCTCAACAGCCGTCCGATGTGGAACAACGACATCGACGAGAACGGCGACCTGTGGTTCTTCACCAAGCTGCACTCGCCCAAGACCGCCGAGATCAGCCGGGACAACCAGATCAACCTGTCGTACTCCGACCCGTCGAGCCAGACCTACGTCTCGATCGCCGGGAAGGCCGAGATCGTCAGCGACCAGGCGATCGTCGACGCCAAGTGGACCGAGAGCCTGAAGACCTGGTTCCCGAACGGCAAGGACGACCCCGAGGTCGCGCTGCTCCGCATCCACCCCGAGCAGGGCGAGTACTGGGACAGCCCCAACAGCAAGATGCTGCACCTGTTCGGCTACGTGAAGGCCACGCTCACCGGCGAGAGCCCGAAGACCGAGACCAAGAAGGTCGACCTGGCCTGAGCGATCCGACTTGATCTCCTCGGATCGCATCCGAGCCATCGGAGGCGGCGTGCCCCATCGGGCGCGCCGCCTTTTCGTTGCGCGGCGCGCCCGCATCCGTTGACACCGGTGCGTCGGTCGTGCGCCCTCCAGGCTTCGTGTCGTCCGACCCCGAGGCTTCCCCCAAATGCTCGATCTCGCGCGGCGGGTGCACAACCACAATTTCGGTATCGACCCGATCGTGCGGTCGCTGCTCGACACCGATTTCTACAAGCTGCTGATGGCGCAGACGATCCTGCGGCGGCACCGCGACGTGGCGGTGACCTTCGGCATCAACAACCGCACCACCCGCATCCGTATCGCCGACGAGGTCGATGCCGGCGCGCTCCGCGAGCAGCTCGACCACGCCCGGTCCCTGCGTCTCTCCCGCGGCGAGGCGACCTGGCTGCGCGGGAACGCCTTCTACGGACGCCGCCGCATCCTGTCGGCCGACTTCATCGCGTGGTTCGAGGGCTTCCAACTGCCCGAATACCAGCTCGAGGCGCGCGACGGGCAGTACGAGCTGACCTTCCACGGTCCCTGGGTCGAGACCACGATGTGGGAGGTTCCGGCGCTCGCCATCCTCAATGAGCTGCGCTCGCGCGCGGTGCTGCGCAACCTCGGCAAGCTCGACTTGCAGGTGCTGTATGCGCGGGCGATGACGCGGGTCTGGGAGAAGATCGAGCGTTTGCGCAAGCTTCCGGACCTGTCGATCGCCGATTTCGGCACCCGCCGCCGGCACGGCTTCCTGTGGCAGGATTGGTGCGTGCAGGCGATGGACGAGGGCCTGGGATCGAAGCGTTTCCTCGGCACCTCGAACTGCCTGATCGCGCTACGCCGCGAGGTCGAGGCCGTGGGCACCAACGCGCACGAGCTGCCGATGGTCTACGCGGCCCTCGCCGAGGACGACGCGGCGCTGGCGCGGGCACCCTACGACGTGCTGCGCGACTGGCAGGAGGATTACGAAGGCAACCTCCTCGTCGTGCTGCCCGACACCTACGGCACCACCGGCTTCCTCGCCGGCGCGCCCGACTGGCTGACCGACTGGACCGGCATCCGCATCGACTCGAAGGACCCGATCGCGGGCGGCGAGGAGGCGATCGCGTTCTGGCGCTCGCGCGGCGCCGACCCGCGCGAAAAGCTCGCGATCTTCTCAGACGGGCTCGACATCGACACGATCGAGCGGATCCATGCCCATTTCCACGGGCGGCTGCGGATCGGTTACGGCTGGGGCACCCTGCTCACCAACGACTTTCGCGGACTGGTGCCGGATGGCCGGCTCGACCCGGTCTCGATCGTCTGCAAGGTCACGCATGCGGACGGGCGCCCGACGGTGAAGATCTCCGACAACCCGACCAAGGCACAGGGGCCGGCCGACGCCATCGCCCGCTACAAGCGGGTCTTCGGCGTCGGCGAGCAGGACGCGATGGCGGTCGTGGTCTGACCGGAAAGCGACGCCGCCAGACCTCCCCCCAACACACCTCATTTTAAGGTGCGGCCGTGAAGCGGGCGCCTCGAAGGATACCTCCAGGATCCGCATGAACCCTGGAAGGCTCCTTCAAGGCCCGCTGACGCGGGCAATTCAGGATGAGGCGGCGGGTCGGATGCCGTGATCAGGGATCGGACGCATCGTCCCCCCGGCGTCTGTCAGCAACGAGCGGTTGAAACCTTTTTGCCCTCGGCTCGATCCGCGCCTGCGCTAGCTGATCGCCCACAGCCCGGTCGCCGCGTCCGAACAAACGCAACCGATGTGGCCGGCTCAGCAGGGACGGAGGCACCATGTCGAAGATCGATCGACGCGCGCTGATCGCCGCCGCGGGCCTCGCGCTCGCCGCGCCGGAATTGGGTCACGCGCAGGAGTCGGGCAAGCCGCAGGATGCGGCAGCGCCCAAGCCGGAGGCGAAAGGCGTGACCCATACCCTGGCGCGCTACGTCGTGAACGCCCGGTTCGAGGATCTGCCCGAGACCGTTCGCCGCGAGGCGACGCGGACCTTCCTCAACTGGGTCGGCGTCGCCATCGGCGGCTCGCACCACGAGACGCTGGACGTCGCGGTGTCGGCGCTGGCGCCGTTCTCCGGGCCGCCGCAGGCCGGCCTGTTCGGCCGCACCGAGCGCTTCGACATCATGAACGCCGCGTTCCTGAACGGCGTGTCGAGCCACATCTTCGACTACGACGACACGCACCTGAAGACCGTGATCCACCCGGCCGGCCCGGTCGCCTCGGCGATCCTCGCCTATGCCGAGATGCATCCGGTTTCGGGGCGGGACTTCCTCAATGCGCTGGTGCTCGGGATCGAGACCGAGTGCCGGATCGGCAACGCGGTCTATCCGAACCACTATGACGTCGGCTGGCACATCACCGGCACCGCCGGCGTCTTCGGGGCGGCGGCCGCCGCCGGCAAGCTGATGGGGCTCACCGAGCAGCAGATGGTGTTCGCCCTGGGGCTGGCCGCTTCGCAGCCGGTAGGCCTGCGCGAATCGTTCGGCTCGATGAACAAGAGCTTCAATCCCGGCCGCGCCGCCGCCAACGGCCTGTTCGCGGCGATTCTGGCGGCGAAGGGCTTTACGTCGTCGGACGGGATGATCGAGGCCAAGCGCGGCTGGGCCAACACCGTCTCGACCAAGCAGGATTATCGCGAGATCACGGAGGGGCTCGGCACCCGCTACGAGAGCCTGCTCAACACCTATAAGCCGTTCGCCTGCGGCATCGTCATGCACCCGGCGATCGACGCCGCGATCCAACTGCGCGACGAGCAGCACCTGAAGCCCGATCAGATCGCCCGCGTCGACCTCAAGGTGCATCCGCTGGTGCTCGAGCTCACCGGCAAGACGGCACCGCAATCCGGGTTGGAGGGCAAGTTCAGCATCTTCCACGCCGTCGCCGTGGCCCTGGTCGAGGGGGCAGCCGGCGAGAAGCAGTTCAGCGACCGTGCGGTGCGCGACCCCGTGGTCGTCGCGCTCCGCGAGAAGGTCGTGCCGGTGGTGACGCCTGGAATCGCGGCGGCGCAGGTCGACATGACCGTGACGCTGAAGGACGGCCGCACCCTGCACCGCCGCATCGAGCACGCGATCGGCAGCGTCGAGCGGCCGATGACCGACGCGGCGCTGGAGCGCAAGTTCACCGACCTCGCAGACGGCGTGCTGCCCGAGGCGCAGGCCCGGCGGGTGATGGCCCTGTGCTGGTCGCTCGAAACGCTCGGCGACGCGGCCGACGTCATCCGCGCCGGCGTCGCGCAGGCCTGACCGATCACGGTTCCGTGAAAACGGCACGGCCCGCGAGGGATCGTTTCGCTGGTCCGTGTCGTTCCTCGTTCGCATCGGCGACAGCACAACCGGTGCGAGCGTAAGCGTACGGTTCCGGTGGCGGCATGGCGACGAAGACTGAAGACCCTCACCTCGAAGCGCCGTCCCCGACCCGGATCGCCGCGGCCGAGACCCCGAAGACGGCCCTGGTCTCGCCGGTCCTCGTCAGTGCGACCATCATCGCCGGCCTGTATTTCGGGCGCGAGATCTTCATCCCGATCGCCATCGCCGTGCTGCTCTCGTTCGTGCTCGGCCCGCTGGTGGCGCTGCTTCGGCGCTGGCACCTGCCACGGGTCGTCGCGGTGGGCGCCGCGGTGGTGTTCACCCTCGGCGTCGTCGCCGCCCTGGCCACCCTGATCGGCGTGCAGGTGGCGGGCCTCGCCGGCGACGTACCGCGCTACCGCTCGACCATCGAACGCAAGGTCGAGGGCCTGCGCGACAGCCCGGCTGCGCATCTCGCCGCCTACGTCGCCAACATCGGCCGCGCGCTGCACGACGCCGGCAACGGCGACAAGGCGCAGAAGCCGGACGCCGAGGCCAAGCCCGAAAAAAAGCCGGAGGCTAAGCCCGAGCCGAACCCGGAGGCGAAGCCCGCGCGGCCGCAGGCGGATCCGGTCCTGGTCGAGATGCGGCAGGCGCAGCCGGGTCCGCTCGAGACCGCGAGCACCCTGCTCTCCCCGGTGATGCAGCCCCTGGCCACCACCGGCATCGTGTTCGTCGTGCTGCTGTTCGTCCTGATGCAGCGCGAGGATCTACGCGACCGGATGATCCGGCTCGCCGGTTCCAGCGACCTGCACCGCACCACCGTCGCGATGGATGACGCCGCGCGGCGCCTCAGCCGCTACTTCGTAGTGCAACTGGCCCTCAACACCGCCTTCGGGCTCGTCGTCGGCATCGGGCTCTACCTCATCGGCGTGCCGAACCCCGTGCTCTGGGGCATCGTCTCGGCGGTCATGCGGTTCGTGCCGTATATCGGCGCCTTCCTGTCCGCCCTACTCCCGCTGGCGCTCGCCGCCGCGGTCGACCCCGGCTGGAACATGGTGATCGCCACCGCGATCCTGTTCATCGTGCTGGAGCCGCTCACCGGCCAGATCGTCGAGCCGATGCTCTACGGCCATTCCACCGGGCTCTCGCCCTTCGCGGTGCTGATCTCGGCCCTGTTCTGGACTTGGCTGTGGGGACCGGTTGGGCTTCTGCTCTCGACGCCGTTGACCGTCTGCCTCGTCGTGCTCGGCCGGCACATCGACAAGCTCGAGTTCCTCGACGTGTTGTTCGGCAACCGGGCAGCGCTGACGCCGGTGGAGAACTTCTACCAGCGCATCCTCGCCGACGATCCGGAGGAGGCGCAGGAGCACGCCGAACTGATCCTGCAGACCTGCTCGCTGTCGGCCTACTACGACGACGTGGTGCTGAAGGGCCTCGAACTCGCCGCCCGCGACGCCGCCCGCGGCGTGCTCACCCTCGACCAGAAGTCCGACATCCGCGCCTCCGTCAGCGAGCTCGTCGACGCGCTCGCCGAGCGGGACGACCAAGTGCCGACGCCCGCCGCTTCCGAGTTCAAGCCGACGGGCGATGCCCCGGCGGCGGCGACGCCGGACCCCGACGCGATCCCGCCGGCCTGGTCGCAGGACGGGGCGGTGCTCTGCGTCGCCGGGCGCGGCTTCATCGACACGCCGGCGGCCACGATCCTGGCGCAGCTGTTGGCCAAGCGCGGGCTCGGGACGCGCATCGTTTCGTTCGGCGAGGTGTCGCGCGCGAAGATCGCGGACTTCGATCCCGGTGCGGCGCGGATCGTCTGCATCGTCTCGTTGGCGATCAGTGGCGAGCCGGCGCATCTGCGGCGCCTCGTCGACCGCCTCCAGCGTCGAATGCCGGACGTTCCGGTCGTCGTCGGGTTATGGCAGGCGGACGACGACTCCGCCGGTCGCGGCAGCATCCCGGCGGCCGAACACGTTTCCTCCCTGGGGAGCGCGGTCGACACGGTGCTCGCGCATGTCGGCACCAAGCCGGAGCGGCCGATCCTGCGCGTCGCGGCCGAGGCCTGACGGCGCAGGCTTGACGGCGCCTGGCGAAACCCGCCTTCCTGCCGCGATTGCGGGACCGTGCGGGGAAAAGCCGATGAGCGTCGTCGAACTCGGCCGGTTCATGGACGACCTGGCCGAAGCCTCGGGCCAAGCGATCGTGCCATTCTTCCGGGCGCAGGTCGCCTTGACGGACAAGGCCGCCGGGACGGCGCCGTTCGACCCGGTGACCGAAGCGGACCGCGCGGCCGAGCTCGTCCTGCGCAACATGATCCGCGCCCGCTTTCCCGCGCACGGCATCCTAGGAGAAGAATTCGGCTCGGAGCGTCTCGACGCGGAATACGTCTGGGTGCTCGATCCCATCGACGGGACGCGCGCCTTCATCACCGGCATCCCGACCTGGGGCACGCTGATCGGTTTGACCCGGAACGGCGGCGCCGTGCGCGGGCTCATGCACCAGCCCTATCTCGGCGAGCGGTTCACCGGCGACGGGCGCAGCGCGCGCCTGCGCGGGCCGCGCGGCGAACGGACGCTCCACACTCGCCGCTGCGCCGAGCTGTCGGCGGCGATGCTCGCCACCACCGACCCACGCCTGTTCACCGAGGGCGACGAGGCCGAGCGGTTCCGCGCCATCGAGGGCCGCGTGCGCATGTCGCGCTACGGCACCGATTGCTACGCCTACTGCATGTTGGCCTCGGGCCAGGTCGACCTCGTCGTCGAGGCCGGGCTGAAGCCTTACGACATCGTGGCGCTGATCCCGATCGTCGAGGGCGCCGGCGGCATCATCACCGCTTGGGACGGCGGCCCGGCGACCGCGGGCGGCCGCATCGTCGCGGCCGGCGACCCGCGCCTGCACGCGGCGGCGTTGAAGCACCTGAATCCGTAAGTCTCGCGCGCCTCCGGGCGATCGTCGGCACGTGCGCGCGAACTGAACCGATCGTGCGGCCGCGCCGTTCCTCGTGGTTCGCAACCCTCACCACGGACGCCCGTGCTCCTCGCCGCGATACTCCTCCTGACGACCCTGCCACCCCTGGCTGAGGATTCAGCCGTTGCACTTCGCGCGCAGGTCGTCACGCTGCGCGCATCTGGGGCCGAAGGCGCACCGTACTATCAGCACGTGGCGCGAGCGGTCTCGAACTGGCGGGCGCAGGCCGGGGCGGAGCTTCGGCCGGTCTCGCTCGCCCTGGTCGCGCGGGTCGCGCCGACCGAGCCGGCCTTCGTCGCGCGCTGCGCAAAGCTCAACAATTACTGGTGCATCAAAAGTGCGCGCTGGACGGGCGAAGTCGGCGCCGACGCCGAGGGGCATACCGGCTTCGCCACCGCGGCAGACGGAGCCGACGCCGCGGCCGGCCTGCTTCGGCGCTACTACCGCGACTACGGGCGCCGCACCGCGCTGGCGATCGTGCGCCGCTGGGCGCCCGCGAGTTGCGGCCTTCCAATGCCCGGGCCGATCGCGAAGAACACGAAGCCGTCGCCCCTCGCACCCCGCGGGATCGGCGGCACGCTTCGCGCCCGCTACCTCGCCCGCCACCTTCCCGGAGGTGCCCGCCGCGGCGGGCGGACGGCCCTGCGGGTGCAGCCCTGGTCGCCCCTGGCACGAATGAGCGGCCATCCCGCCCGGCGCCCTGCCATCGCGACCCGCGTCGCATCGCGGCCGGTCGCAGACATCGCCGCCGGGCTTTCGGACAAGCCGGCGGCCGCATCCGCTCGCGTCGTGCGCGGTGCGGACGGCCCGGCCGCGCTCCTCGACCGGAAGGTGCCGTCCCCGGATCGGCTGGTGGCCGAATCCGCGCTGCTGCCGATGATCGTCTCCGGCCTGTCCCTGGGCGATCTGCGCGCGCCGGCGCCGCTCTGCGGCGGCGACGAAGTCCGCATCGGCAACTACGCCGCCGCCATCGCCAAGAGCGTCGGCCTACGCTCCACGGACGACCTTGCGCTGTTCTCGCCCGATGGGAGCCCGCTGCCGAACCTCGCGGCGGTGATGCGTGCGATGTCGGCGGTGGAGCTCGGCGCCCTGCATGCCGGGCCGCCCCTCATCGAGGCCGCCATCGCCCGGCTCGGGCCGGTCACGGCGGCGACGGCCGACGCGGCGAAGTAGCGTTTGCCGAACGGAGTCTCGCCGCGCCGAAACCTTGCGGCGCTCCCCTCCCCGCGCCACCTGAACGGCGACGGCCGACCGGCTGGCCCTTCCGCGTCTCCCAACCACCTGAGTCCGCCCTTGCCCATCCAGAGTTTCGCCGCGCGCGCCGGCTCCGCGGTCAAGGCCTTCGCCGAGGCGTCGAGCGACTTCCTGATCCAGCCGACCCTGCGGCTCGGCGTCACCGGGCTCGCCCGCTCGGGCAAGACCGTGTTCACCACCGCGCTGATCCACCATCTCGTCGAGAGCCACGCGCTCCCCGCCTTCGCCCCGGCGCAGGAGGGCCGGTTGCGCCGCGCCCGCCTCGTGCCGCAGCCCGACGACGACGTGCCGCGCTTCCCCTTCGAGGAGCACTATTCCGCCCTCACCGAAGCCCGCCTGTGGCCGCGCTCCACCGACCGGATCAGCCAGTTCCGCCTTGCGATTGAGTACGAGCGCGTCGGCAGCTGGCGCTCCGGCCCGGGCACGCTGATGCTCGATGTGGTCGACTATCCCGGCGAATGGCTGCTCGACCTCGCGCTGCTGGAGCAGAGCTACACCGCCTGGTCGCGGGCGACGATCGCCGGAACCCGGCGCGCCGGCCGCGGGGAGATGGCGGCGCCCTGGCTCACGATGCTCAAGGGCCTCGACCCGGTGGGCCCCCTCGACGAGGTCGTGGCCGAGCGGGCGAGCGCCGCCTTCACCGTCTACCTCGCGGCGTTGCGCGCCGGGCCGGAGATGGTGGCGACGACGCCCCCCGGTCGCTTCCTGATGCCGGGCGACCTCGCCGGCTCGCCGGCCCTGACCTTCGCGCCGCTCGATAGTCTGCCCGAGACGATCGAACCTAGGACGCTGGCCGGGCTGATGGAACGGCGCTTCGAGGCCTACAAGGCCAAGGTCGTCGTGCCGTTCTTCCGCGACCACTTCCAGCGCGTCGATCGCCAGATCGTGCTGGTCGACGTGCTCGCGGCCGTCGATGCCGGGCCGGCGGCGCTCGCCGAGTTGGAGGAGGCGCTGGATTCGGTCCTGCTCAGCCTGAACATCGGCCGCAACACGCTGCTCTCGCGGCTGTTCGCGCCGCGTGCCGACCGGATCATGTTCGCGGCGACCAAGGCGGACCACCTGCACCAGACCAGCCACGACCGGCTGGAGGCGCTGCTGCGCCTGCTCGTCTCGCGCGCCATGCGCCGGACCGAGGCCGCCGGCGCCCGCGTCGGCACCGTGGCGTTGGCTTCGGTCCGCGCCACCCGCGAGACCACGATCCACGACGGCGACGCGGTGCTGCGCGCCGTCGCCGGCACGCCCGAGGCCGGCGAGACCGTCGGCGACGAGCTGTTCGACGGTACGGCCGAGGCCGCGGTGTTTCCCGGCCATCTCCCCGTCCGGCCCGAGGCCGTGCTCGAAGGCGCGGTCGAGCCGGGCTCGCTGCGGTTTCCCCGGTTCCGCCCTCCGGTGATCAAGCCCGACGCGCTGGAGCGGCCCGGTCACCTGCCGCAGATCCGACTCGACCGGGCGATGCAGTTCCTGATCGGCGACAAGCTGACGTGATGGCCGGGGCGACAACCTTGAGGATGATGCCGTGAGTTCGACCCAGCGCCCGCGCGCCTTCCGCATCCCCGCCGCCGACGCGCCGGCCTCGAGCGAGGCCCTCGCGCCGATGCCGGCGGCGCCGGGCGGCGTCCGCATCGTCGAGGACCCGGTCGAGATCGTGGACGCGGCCGACGCCGTGCCGGTGCCGATGGCGAAATCCCGCGGCGTCCCGTGGGGCGGACTCCTGCTTTCGGCCGCGGGCGGGCTCGTGTCGCTCGGCGTCGGACTCTCGGTCGAGCGGCTGATCGCCGACCTGTTCCAGGCCGCGCCCTGGCTCGGCGGCGTCGCCCTGGCGCTCCTGGCGCTGGCCGGGCTCGCGCTCCTGGCGATCGTGGTGCGTGAGCTGCGCGGGCTCTGGCGCGAGCGCAAGATCGAGCACCTGCGCCAGGCCGCGGTCACGGCGATCGCCACGCGCGACCACAGCGCGGCCCAAGGCGTGGTCCGCGACCTCTCGGCGTTCTATGCGGAACGCGTGGGGCTCGCGGCAGGCCGCCAGCGGCTGGAAGCCTCGGCGGACGCGATCCTCGACGTGGACGACCGCATCGGCCTCGCCGAGCACGAGTTGTTGAGCCCCCTCGACCGGCAGGCGCGCAACGCCATCGCCACCGCCGCCAAGCAGGTCTCGGGCGTCACCGCGCTGAGCCCGCGGGCGATCGTGGACGTTGCGTTCGTGGTCTTCTCCGCCGTGCGGCTTCTGCGCCGGATCGCGGCGATATACGGCGGGCGCCCGGGCTTCCTCGGGTTCTTGCGTCTAGCACGCGCGGCCCTCACGCACCTGACCGTCACCGGCGGGATGGCGGTCGGCGAGAGCATGATCCAGCAGGTGCTCGGCTTGGGGATCGCGGCGCGGGTGTCGGCGAAGCTCGGCGAGGGCGTGCTGAACGGCCTGATGACCGCCCGCTTCGGCCTCGCGGCACTTGCGGTCTGCCGGCCCCTGCCGTTCGTGCGCGAGGCGCCGCCCCGGCTCTCGGACGTCGCCGGCGAACTTCTCCGCCCGGCCGACCCGGAGCCAAAGTAGCGGGAGACGTTAGGACTGCGCCCGCTTCTGCACCGCTTCGGCGTTGCGGCGGTTGGCGATGCGGGTGAACATGTTGCCTGTGTAGTCGGCGACCTTCGGCTTCTCGACGGCCACGAGTTGGGCCTCGAACGCCTCGATGCGCTTGAGCAGCGCGGCGTCGCCGAAGATCGAGCTGTTGAAGGAGGTGTGGGCGCGCTCGCCCAGCGCCGTCTGCACGGCCTCCAGTCGCGTCAGAAGCTCTTTTCGCGTCACGTCGATCTCCCGCGGGCCGGATCGCTCGTGATCCGAGGTCCATCAGCGCGGGCTTCGGTAAACGGGAGGTTAACCGGGCGCCTGCGGCCTGAGCGATGCGCTCACAGGTCCTTCATGAAGCCGGCGAGGCGCATCAGGCCCTCCGGCCACGGCCCGTGGCCGCTGGCGACGTTGACGTGGCCGGATTCGCCGGCATCCACCAAGGCCGAGCCCCAGGCGTAGGAGAAGTCCTCGGCACGCTCGTATCGGCAATAGGGATCGGTGCGGCTTGCCACCAGCAGGGAGGGGAACGGCAGCGGGTCGCGCGGCAGCGGTGCGAAGGCGCGCACGCTATCGGGCAGGTTCGGCGTCTCCTCGACGTCCGGCAGCGCCACGAACAGCGCCCCGACGACGCGGCCCTGGGGCAGCTTCGGAACCGCCTCGACGCAGGCGACGACGCCGAGGCTGTGCGCGATCAGGATGACGGGGCGCGTCGCCGCCGCGACCGCCTCGACGACGCGGCCGCACCACGCGTCGGGCTCCGGCGCATGCCAGGAATCCTGCTCGACGACGCGGGCGGTGGACATTCGGCTGGCCCAGCGCGCCTGCCAATGGCCTTCCTCCGAGCCGCCCAGGCCCGGAACGATCAGGATGTCGCAATCGGCGGTCTTCATGGCCGCGTCCCTACCCGCTCTCGGCGAAAGGGTCGAGAACGAAGAAAGGCGGCGCTTGCGGCGCCGCCTCTCCGATCGGTTCCCATATGGGTTTGCTTCAGAGACGGTGGGCCGTCCGGTCGTCGCCGTGGTGCTCGGGCTCGGCCTTGAGGCCGGCCTTCTGGGCCGCCGTCTGGATGTTGTCCGGGTCGAGGGCGGTCTCAACGAACTCCCGGCCGCGGTTGGTGAACTCGCGTGCGTAGCGCAGGCCCTGGTCGCGGACCTCGTCGGCGTAGGGTCCGATGTTGCGGTCTTCCTGGCGGGTCCGAGGCAGCAGCGCGCCGAGCAGCAGGCCAGCGGCGACGCCCACCACGCCAACCAGCAGCGGGTTCTCGGTGACGAACTGCTCCACCGCCGTGCGGCTGCGCTCGAGCTTGTCGCTGCCCCGCACCACCACGTCGTCGATCTTGCGCATGTGGTCGCGGTGGACGCCCGAGACCCAATTGCGGGCCTCGTCCGCAGCACCGCCGAGGCGGTCGCGCACGTCGTCCGCGAGATCCGAAGCGCGATCCCGCGTCCGGTCGGCGAAGTCCGCCGCGCGGTCGGCGGCATCGCTTGCCGCAGCGCGGGCCTTGTCGGCCACGTCGCCGACCTTGCCGGCGACATCCGGGCCAGGGCCGGCTTGGTGATCGTGCGGAGAGGCGTCGTGACGGCCGATCGGGTCGCGCAGCCCCGCGGGGTCGGGCCACAGGGTATGGTCGGCCGCCTTCGCATGCGGATCGAGGTGGACCGGATCCAGGCCGGCGGCATGCAAACCGGCCTCGACTTTCGCGGCGGCGCGCCGCGCGATGTCGTCGGGAAGATGGTTGTCGGTGGCGGCCGACTTGCTCGTGTCGCCCAGGCTCGTGTTGCTCATGGCGTGATCCTTCAGAACTCTTACGCGGCTGGCAAAACCCGCTAGGGGCCAATCCGAGGGGTCGGTCGGGGCGTCGGCCCGCGCTGTGCGAAGCGGCGTCCCGTCAGGCGCGGGTCTCGTCCAACAGCGGCGGCTTCGGCTGGCGGGTGGGCAGGTCGGGATCGTAGGCGCGGGCGGCGCCGTCGTTCAGGACCGGCACGCGCTCGGCGGAGGCGTGCGTCCGTCGGCGGTTGGCGTCCTGGGACATCCGATGCATCAACCAGCCGACGCCGGCCGCGATCAGCAGGACCGGCACGGGGTTCCGGCGGACAGCCTCGAGCGCTCCGTCGTAGGCACCGCTGACGGCGGGGGCGCGGCGGGCGTTGCCGAGCATCTCGTCGACCAGGCTCGAAACCGAGAGGCGGCCCTGAATGCGTTCGATGGTCTCATCGAGGCGCGCGCGGCTCGCCTCGATGTCCCGCTCCATCTCATTCATCGAACTCATCCGGACACTCTCTCGGAAAGGGCGCGAGCGTCCTGGCGGACCTGCCGGCCTGTGCGGGTGGGGGTGAGCGTGGAGAACGACAAGGCGCTGCGTCCCCAGAGCGCCATCCCGATCGCGAGCACCAGGAGGACGCCGCCGACGATCAGGGCCGACAGCCACTCGGAGCCGACGATGGTGGCGAGCCACTTCACGAAGGCGCCGATCAGCACCAGCAGGGCGACGACGGAGAACACCGCAGAGGCCATGAGGCAGACGATGCCGACGATGAGCGAGCGGACGTTCTTCGCCATCTCGGCGCGGAACAGGGCGATTTCCTTGCGGGCGAGATCGTTGGTCTCGCGCAGGGCATCGCCGATGAGGCTCTGGATGCTGCCGGCGGATGAGCCGGAGGAGGAGCCCGGAGGGGGGGTGTGCGATCCGTTCGACATGGCCGTGCCGATCAAGCGCGGAAGCTGTCGCGCGCGTCGCCTTCCGGCGGCAGGCTCGACGACTTGATGAAGCGGGCGGCGATGAAGCCGGCCACGAAGGTCCCGACCGCAACCGCCACCGGCGCGCGGCGGGCGAAGGCTTCGGCCTCTCCGTAGAAGTCGGCGAAGCTGCGCGACTCGATCGAGCCGCCGAGCTGGCTCAAGCCGTCGGCCGCGCTGTCGAAGAACGCCTTGATGTTCGGGCGATCCTCGAAGTCCTTGCTCGAATCTCGAAGGGTCTTGGCGAGGTCGTGGACCGATTGGGCCGCGTCGTTCTTGCGACCCTCGACGAAGGTCTGGGCTTGGAGCCGGGCGGCATCCATCAGTCCGCGGCCGCGTTCGGCCGCGACATCGGCGATCCCCTCGACATCGCCCTTCAGGCCGCGCCATTCAGCCTGCTCGCTCGCGGCGGCGTGGGCCGGATCGGGGTGGGGGATCTCGGACGCAGCCATGAGCGGGACTCCTTCGTACACGGGTCTTGGAGGGCGATGTTCGCCTGAGTAACATCGCCCGCGTCCGCGGGTTCCGGGGACGGCCGCGCGAACGACGGGTCAGGCGCCGTTCAGGCGTGTTCGGCCAAGGTTCGCGACTGTTGCCGACGCCCCGCGCGGCGGGGACGGGCGCCGGGACAGGCCTCGGATTTCGTCTTGAGGGCTGCAAACGATCGCTTGACCCGCAGCGGTCATTCGCGCTTGGCTAACCCTACGGATCGCCGGGAACTCTCGCGCGTTCACGGATGGCAAGAAACGTTGACGTTGCGCGTTCCACGCCGGCGCGCTTGAGGATCCGGAGCCCACCTGAGTGGCACGCCTTGTGATCGTATCGAACCGCGTTGCGGTTCCGGAAGAAGGCGGCAAGGCGGTCGCCGCCGGCGGCCTCGCCGTCGCCGTGAAGGAGGCCTTCACCGCCTACGAGGGATTGTGGTTCGGGTGGAGCGGCAACATCAGCGAGGAGCCCTCAGAGGAGCCGACGCTGATCGACCGCGACCGCGTCCAGTACGCGGTGGTCGACCTCTCGCCGCAGGACCACGAAGAATACTACGCCGGCTTCGCCAACCGGGCCTTGTGGCCGATCATGCACTACCGGCTCGGGCTCGGTATCTTCTCGCGCTCGGATTATGCCGGGTATTGCCGCGTCAACCGCATCTTCGCGCGGGCGCTGGCCAAGCTCGTCCAGCCCGACGACATCATCTGGGTGCACGACTACCACCTGCTGCCGATGGCGGCCGAGTTGCGCGGCCTCGGGCTCTCGAACCCGATCGGCTACTTCCACCACATCCCGTGGCCGGCCGCCGACGTGTTCAACACGCTGCCGGCCAGCAACGACCTGCTCCGCGCCATCGCCGACTACGACCTGATCGGCCTGCAGACCGACCCGGACGTGCAGAACCTGTCGCGCAACCTGATCGACACGCTCCGCGCGATCCCCCTCGGCGGCGGCTCGCTGATGGTCGACGGCCGGCGCACCCGGATCCGCAGCTTCCCGATCGGTATCGACGTCGCCGGCTTCAAGGACGCGGCGGAGAAGGCCGGCTCGAACAAGGTGGTCCGCGAGACGATGGCCGGCCTGCGCACGCGCAAGCTGCTGATCGGCGTCGACCGGCTCGACTATTCCAAGGGCGTGCCCGAGCGGATGGAGGCGGTGGAGCGCTTCTTCGCCTCCAACCCCGACCAGCGCGGCAACGTCACCTACATCCAGATCACGCCGAAATCGCGCAGCGAGGTGCCCGAGTACGAGCAGCTCTCGCGCACCGTCAACGAGACGGTCGGCGAGATCAACGGCGCGCTCGGAGACCCGGCCTGGACGCCGATCCAGTACGTGACCAAGGCCTATCCTCGGCCGGTGCTCGCGGGCCTCTACCGCGCCGCCCGCGTCGGCCTCGTCACGCCGATGCGCGACGGCATGAACCTCGTCGCCAAGGAATATGTCGTCGCCCAAAGCGAGGACGATCCGGGCGTGCTGGTCCTGTCCAAGTTCGCCGGCGCGGCGCGACAATTACCCGAGGCGCTGATGGTGAACCCCTACGACCGCTTCGAGGTCGCCGAAGCGATCCGGACGGCTCTCTACATGCCGCGTAGCGAGCGGCTGGAGCGCTGGAAGCCGATGGTCGAGCGCATGACCCGCGAGGACGTCGACTGGTGGGCGCGAAACTTCCTCTCGGAACTCGAGAACTTCCGCACCGTCGAGCGCGAGCCGCCGACGACGGCCGCGGCGGCGGAGTAGGCTTGAGGCGAGTAGCTTTGGGTCACGATCGGGCGCGCCGCACAGCCCATTCGCCCCGGCGACTTGATCCGGGAACACGGATGCGTCCACACCGGCTCCGGGCCGGGGGGACCATCGCATGTCGGATTTTCGTATGATCGCCGTCGACGACGGCGTGCCGACGCCGTTGGGCGCCCACTTCGACGGACGCGGCGTCAACTTCGCCCTGTTCTCCGAGCACGCGACCGCGGTCGACCTCTGCCTGTTCGAGCCGGGCGAGCGCCACGAGAGCCGGACGATCCGGCTTCCCTGCCGCAGCGACGACGTCTGGCATGGCTATCTGCGCGGCGTCCTGCCGGGGCAGCTCTACGGCTATCGCGTTCATGGGCCGTGGGAGCCCGCGCGCGGGCACCGCTTCAACCCGTCGAAGCTTGTCCTCGACCCCTATGCCCGCGAGATCCGCGGGCGCATCCGCTGGCACGATGCCCTCTACGGCCACCGCCGCGGCTTGCAGCGCGAGGACCAGATCGACCGGCGCGACAGCGCGGTCTACATGCCGAAATCGGTCGTCACCGCGCCCGAGGTTCCGAACCTCGCGCTGCAGCCGATCCGCAGGCCGCTGTCCGAGACGGTGATCTACGAGGCGCACGTCAAGGCGCTGACGATGACCCATCCGGCGGTGCCGGAAGCCGAGCGCGGCACCTACGCGGCGCTGGCGCATCCGGCCATCGTCGAGCACCTGTGGAAGCTCGGCGTCACCGCCCTCGAGCTGCTGCCGATCCAGGCCTTCGCCGACGACCGCTTCCTCGTCGAGAAGGGGCTGGTGAACTTCTGGGGCTACTCGCCGCTCGGCTACTTCGCGCCCGATCCGCGCTACCTCGGCGACGGCGGGCTCGGCGGCCTCAAGGCGGCGATCCGCGAGCTGAACGCCGCCGGCATCGAGACGATCCTCGACGTGGTCTACAACCACACCGCGGAGGCCGGCCATACCGGCCCGACCCTGTCGTTCCGCGGCATCGACAACGCGAGCTACTACAAGCTCGATCTGGCGAACCCCCGCCGCGACGTCGACTGCACCGGTTGTGGCAACACCCTCGACGTCGCCCACCCGCGGGTGATGCAGATGGTGCTGGATTCGCTCCGGCACTGGGCGACGGCCTACGGCATCGCCGGCTTCCGCTTCGACCTCGCCACCAGCCTCGGCCGCTCGCCCTCCGCGTTCTCGGCGCAGGCCGCGTTCTTCCAGGCGGTGGCGCAGGACCCGGTGCTCGCCCAGGTCAAGATGATCGCCGAGCCTTGGGACCTCGGCGAGGACGGCTACCGGCTCGGCGGCTATCCGCGCGGCTGGAGCGAGTGGAACGACCAGTTCCGCGACGCCGCCCGCGGCTTCTGGCGGGGCGACGCCGGCCAGCTCGCCAAGTTGACGCAGGGGCTGACCGGATCGCGCGAGGTGTTCGCGCCCTCTCGTCGCTCGCCGCTCGCCAGCATCAACTTCGCTGCCACCCATGACGGCTACACGCTGGCCGACGTGGTCGCCTACGAGGAGAAGCACAACGCGGCGAACGGCGAGGACAACCGTGACGGGCACGGCCACAACGTCAGCCGCAACTACGGCGTCGAAGGGCCGACCGACGATCCCGCGATCCGTGCCGTCCGCGCCCGGCAGGTGCGCAACCTGCTCGCCACCGTGATGCTGGCCCAGGGCGTGCCAATGCTGCTGATGGGCGACGAGCGCTCGCGGACGCAAGCCGGCAACAACAACGCCTACTGCCAGGACAACGCGACCAGCTGGATGGACTGGTCGACCGATCCCGACCCGGACCTCGGCACGTTCGTTTCCAACCTGACGCGCCTACGCAGGGAGCGGCCGGCCCTGCGCCGACGCGCGTTCTTCGACGGCGCGCCGGTCGCGCCCGGGGGGAGCCTGCGCGACGTGCACTGGCTGTCGCCCTGCGGTGCGGAGATGGACTCCGAGGCCTGGGCCGACGAGAGCCGGCGCGCCTTCGGGATGCAGATCGGCAACGACCTCGACCGCGGCCGTATCCTGATCCTGATCAACGCCGACCAAGGCCCTTGCGACTTCCGCCTCGCAGCGGTGGTCGGCGGCCCGTGGCACCCGGTCTTCGACAGCACCGCCGCGACAGGCGCCGTCCCGCCGGACGCCCCCGGCTACGCATCAAGCGCCGTCGTCCCGCTCCAAGGCCGCGCGATCCTGGTGCTCGCCGAGGGCGAGGCGGAACCCGCGCAGCCGTCAGGCCGGTTCGTCGCCGCCTGAGGCCGGCCGCCGATTCCGTCTCGCAGCCGCTTCAGTGATCGTGGCCGCAATCCGGGCCGTGCACGTGAGGAGCGTGATCGTGCGCGGCATGATCGTGGGCATGCTGATCGTGGCCGTGGTCGGCATGCCCGTGGTCGTGCCCGTGAGCTGCGGGTCCGTGGTCGTCATGCGCGTGTGCCGCATGATCGTGGTGGTCGTGCGAATGGTCGTGGCCGCAGGTGCTGTGGTCGTGGGCCATGCGCTCGGGGCGGAAGGCGCGATCGACCGGGGTCGCCGTGCAGCCCTGGCCGCGGACGAGCTCCGCCGTGGCGGGCGTCGCAGGGACGTGGAGGATTTCGGCGCCGATCTCGGCCGCGACGTGGTTGCCGCCGAGCTGCCAGGCGAGGCGCATCAGGCGGGCTGGATTCTCGGCGCGAACCTCGAGCAGCGCCTCCGGGGCGGCCTTCACCGCGACGAGGCGACCGTCGTCGAGGCGCAGGGCGTCTCCGTCCTCGAGGGCGGCGGCCTTCGCCAGCGCCAGGTCGATATGCAGGCCGCCGGCGCTGTGTAGGTGCCCGCGCTGCGCTTGACGCCCGGCATGGTCGAGGCTGATCGTGTCGACGACCGCATCGGGGCGGACCGCGGCCCGGCGGACGATCGTGGTGGCTCTCGGCATGGCACCCTCTCTCAGGCGATGGTCGCGACGGACGGGGTCGCCGATTTCGGAAACCCGCTTCCGCAGGCTCTTAACCCGCGCCGCGCGCCGTGCCGAGGGCATTTCGCGGCGTCGACGGCCCGAGCCGGAGCAGATCGGAGCCTTGAACCGGGGCGCCGCACCCTGGAGACAAGCCCGGCTTTTCGGCTGCTTCCCCGCATCCCGGCGGAACCTTGGCCGTATCAGGTGCATTTCATGGTGGATAAGGCTAAGCTCGGACCGCACCATCACCACGGCGAAACGCCGGACCGGATGCACAAGGGAGTCTCGGAACTCATGAAGAAGCTCATCGCCGCCGCCCTCGCCGGCACCCTCGCCCTCTCGGTCGGCGCCTGCAACACGCCGCAGGATCGCGCCCTCGGCGGTGCCGGCCTCGGCGCCCTGGCAGGCGCCGCGATCGGCGGAGCCGCCACCGGGCGCGCCGGCGGTGCGCTGGCCGGTGCCGCGATCGGCGGCGCGGGTGGCGCCATCGTCGGCGCTTCGACGGCGCCGCGCTGCCCCTACGGCACCTACCGCGACGCCTACGGCGACGTTTACTGCCGCTGAGGCTTCGCCGCCCCGGCACGGAAGCAGGATGGAGGAGGGCCGGAGCGAACGCTCCGGCCCTTCCGCGTTTCGGACGGAGCCTGTATCCCCGGCGGCCTGTCGTCGGCGGAACGCTTCGAGGTCGCCGGCATCGTGAAAAGGCCAGCCGGTGACCGTGCCGCATCTCCAAGACAACCCCGCCCGGTCCCGATGAATTCGGGGATCTGGGGCAAGCTCGGCGGCGCCGGGATCGGCCTCGCGATCGGCGGCCCCCTCGGGGCGCTCGCGGGCGGGCTCGCCGGGCACTACCTCGTCGACCGCGAGGGCGCGCTGTTCGGCCCGATGCCGCGGGACGTGGTCTTCACCACCGGCCTCGTGGCGCTCGCCGCTAAGATGGCGAAGTCCGACGGCGTGGTCACGCCCTCCGAGGTCGAGGCCTTCGGCAAGGTGGTGCAGGTCGGCGAGGCGGAGCGCGCCCGCGTCACCCGCCTGTTCGACCTCGCGAAGCGCACGACCAACGGCTACGAGGCCTATGCCCGCCAGCTCGCGAACGCCTTCCACGACGAGCCGTCCCTGCTGGAGGACGTCCTCGACGGCCTGTTCCACATCGCCACCGCCGACGGGGCGATCCATCAGGCCGAGGAAGCCTATCTCCGCGCCGTCGCCGAGATCTTCGGGTTCGACGACATCGCGTTCCGCCGCATTGCCGCCCGGCACGTGCGGCTGGCCGACGACCCCTACCTCGTCCTCGGGCTGGAGCACGGCGCCGACCCGGCCGCGGTGAAGGTCCGCCACCGGCAGCTCGTGGCCGAGAACCATCCCGATCGCGCGATCGCCCGCGGCCTGCCGCCCGAGGCGGTGGTGATCGCCACCAAGCGCCTCGCCGCGATCAACGCCGCCCACGACCGGATCCTCGCAGAAAGCGGCGTCCGTCTGGAAGGCGGTGCGGCATGACGCCGGACAGCCCGCTCGCCACCCGCATCCAGCCCTCGCCGAACCACGGCGAGCGCCTCGGCAAGCGGCCGGACATGCTGATCCTGCACTACACCGGCATGGACGGCGCGGCCGCCGCGCTGCAGCGGCTCGCCGACCCGATCGCCGAGGTCTCGGCCCATTACGTCGTGCTGGAAGACGGCACGATCCTGCAGATGGTGCAGGAGGGCCGCCGCGCCTGGCATGCCGGCCGGGCGTCCTGGCAGGGCGAGCGCGACGTGAACTCGCGCTCGCTCGGCATCGAGATCGTCCATCCCGGTCATGTCGGCGGCCTGCCGCCCTACCCTGAGGCGCAGGTCGCGGCGGTGACCGCGCTCGCCCGCGACATCGTCGTGCGCTGGGCGATCCCGGCGGACCGGGTGCTCGCCCATTCCGACATCGCTCCCGACCGCAAGGAGGATCCGGGCGAGAACTTTCCCTGGCGCCGGCTCGCGGCCGAGGGCGTCGGCCACCACGTGCCGGAGGTGCCTCTGCGCGACGGTCGCTTCTTCGCCGAAGGCGATGCGGGGCAGCCGATCGAGGCGCTGCAGGCGATGCTCGCGCTCTACGGCTATGACCAGCCGGTGACGGGCACGTTCGATCCGCACATGCGGGCGGTCGTCACCGCCTTCCAGCGCCATTTCCGGCAGGCGCGCGTGGACGGCATCGCCGACGCCTCCACCATCACGACGCTCCGGGACCTGATCGCGTCGCGTCCGACCTGAAGGAGGCTCATGCCCCGCCATCACCGCCCAAGCGCCGTGCCGGCCGGCCTCGTGCTGCTGGCCGCCCTCGCCACTCCGGCGTTCGCCCAGGATGCCCGGACGGGTGCGGCCAAGCCCAGCGCGATCTGCCCGGACCTGCCCGATCTCGGCGGGACGCTGCGGCGGGCACGGGTCGTGGCGGAGGGGCGCGTCGCGTTCGTCCGGTCGGCCGACGCGGACCCGGCTTGCCCGAGCCTCGCGCCCGCCTGTCGCGAGAAAGCCTTCCTCGTCGCCGGCAACGGCGTGATCCGCGGCGCGTCGAGCGGCGCCTTCGCGTGCGCGAACTATGTCGGCGCGACGGGCCAGATCCGATCCGGCTGGTTGCCGGAGCGGGTGCTGGCCGACGACGCGCCTGCGACGGTCGGCCTCGACGACTGGATCGGCACGTGGATGAGCGGGCCGGAGCAGACCGTTACGATTCGGCGCAAGGGCGAACGCCTCGTGCTATCGGGGACGGCATCCTACGGGACCCAGGACCCGGAACGGGTGAAGCGCGGGGCGATCAACATGGGCTCGTTCGAGGCCGAACTCGCTCCCGACAGCCAGGACACGCTTGGACCGACGGCGACAAGGCCGTGGTGCCTGGCTTCCGCCCGGACGAGGTGAGCCGTTGCAGCGTCCGGATGCGGCTGATGCCGCCGGACCTCGTCGCCGAGAGCAACGGGGCCTGCGGCGGCATGAACGTCACCCTCAGCGGCGTCTACCGCCGGGGCGGCTGATCGGCGGGGCTCAAGCCCGGCCGTGCAGCTCCGCCTCGCGCCCGTCCGTGGCCGTGTCGGCATGCGCCTCTCCGCGGGTGCGCCACAGGCTGTAGAGGATGCCGACAGTGAGCAGCACCACCGTGACCGCGAGCGACACCCACGGCGGCACGTGGACGAGGCCGAAGGTGTCGGCGACCACGATCTTCGTGCCGATGAAGATCAGGATGAAGGCGAGCGCGGTCTTGAGGTAGGCGAAGCGATCGACCATCGCGGCGAGCGCGAAGTAGAGCGCCCGCAGGCCCAGGATCGCGAAGATGTTGGACGTGTAGACCACGAAGGTGTCCGTGGTGATCGCGAAGATCGCCGGCACGCTGTCGACCGCGAAGATCACGTCGGCGCCGTTGACCAGAACCAGGGCGAGCGCCAGCGGGGTGAGCCAAAGCGCGGTCTTGCCTGTCCGCGGATCGGCCTTGCGAACCATGAAGTGCTGGCCGTGAAGCTCGGGCGTAATGCGCAGCTTCGCCCGCAGCCAGCGCACGGCGGCATGATCCTGGAAGTCGCCGGCATCCTCCTCCTTGGAGAACAGCATCTTCAGGCCGGCATAGATCAGGAAAGCGGCAAACAGCGACAGGACCCAGGCAGCCTGGTGCACCAGCGCGGCGCCGAGCCCGATCATCAACCCGCGCAGCAGCACCGCGGCGAGGATGCCCCAGACCAGCACCCGGTGCTGAGCGGCGAGCGGGATGCCGAGGGCCGAAAGGATGACCGCGATGACGAAGACGTTGTCCATCGACAGCGACTTCTCGACCACGAGGCCGGTGACGTATTCCTGGGCGGGCTGGGCGCCGAGATACCACCAGATCCAGCCGCCGAAGGCGAGGCCGAGGCTGAAGTAGAAGGCGGTGAGGAGCAGGCTCTCCTTCACGCCGATCTCGTGCTCCTTGTCGCGGTGGAGCAGGCCGAGGTCGAAGGCGAGGAGGGCCGCGACCAGGGTGTGGAACCCGAGCCACATCCAGATCGGCTTGCCGAGCCACTCGACGTATAGGAAATCGACCATTCGCGGGACCGTGATGCTTCTTTTGCAAGGAAAGCATCGGCTCCGACATCACGGAAGCATCTTGAGAGAGCATCCCGCCAGAGGGGCCCGCAGCCGATGAGCCGCAGTTAGAGACGCGAACGCGGCGAATCAAGGGCGGCCCAAACCGGGTTCGGGCGCCGCTGCCATGCCTTGACAGCGCGGGCGAACCGACGCCTTCCGCTGCCATGGACATTCGAGAGGACGACGTGGCGCGAGAAGACGCCCTCCGGGAGACGGTGGCGATCGTTGGCGGCGGCCCTGCCGGGCTGGCAGCAGCCGAGGTGCTGTCGGCCGCCGGGCACGCGGTGGCGGTCTACGAGCGGATGCCGTCGGTCGGCCGTAAGTTCCTGCTCGCCGGCCGCGGCGGGCTGAACCTCACCCACAGCGAGCCCGCGCCGGACTTCCTGCGCCGATACCATCCGTCGGGCAGCTTGGGCCGCGCGATCGAGGCGTTCCCACCCGATGCCCTGCGCGCCTGGTGCGAGGATCTGGGCGAGCCGACCTTCGTCGGATCGAGCGGGCGGGTCTTCCCGAAGGCGTTCAAGGCCTCGCCGCTGCTGCGGGCGTGGCTGCGCCGTCTCGAGGCTTCTGGCGTCCGCATCCACACAAGGCACCGGCTCGCGGCGTTCGAGGACGGCACCCTGGTGTTCGAGACGCCGGAGGGGAAGAGCTGGACGCGGCCGAAGGCGGTGCTGCTGGCGCTGGGCGGCGCGAGCTGGCCCCGGCTCGGCTCTGACGGGGCCTGGGTGCCGATGCTGGAGAACCTCGGCGTGGCCGTCGCGCCCCTGCGGCCGGCCAACGCGGGCTTCGTGGTGGCGTGGTCCGAGCACTTCCGCGAGCGGTTCGCCGGGCAGCCGCTGAAGCGGATCGGGCTTGCCGCCGACGGCGTGATCGTGCGCGGCGAGGCGGTGGTCACCGCAGACGGGATCGAGGGCGGCGCGATCTACGCGGTGTCGCGGGCCTTGCGCGCGATGATCGAGCGTAAAGGCGCGGCCCGCCTCGTGCTCGACCTGCGCCCCGACCTGACGTTGAGGGCGCTGGCCGACCGGCTGTCCGACCCGCGGCCCGGCGAATCGATGGCCACCCGCCTGCGCAAGGGGGCCGGCCTGTCGCCAGTCGCGGCGGGGGTCTTGCGCGAGTTGGCGGGCGTCGCATTGCCGGCCGATCCGGATGCGCTCGCCGGGCTGATCAAGGCCGCGCCGTTGCGCCTGCACGCCATGGCCTCAATGGAGCGCGCGATCTCCACCGCCGGCGGGGTCGGCCTCAGTGGGCTCGACGCGGGCTTCATGGTCCGCAAGCGGCCCGGCCTGTTCGTGGCGGGCGAAATGCTCGACTGGGAGGCGCCCACCGGCGGCTACCTGCTCCAGGGGGCGATCAGCAGCGGCCGGGCGGCGGCGGCCGGGATGGCGGCCTGGCTCGCCGAAGATCGGGGCACGAGCGCCGCATGATCCCCTGGGAGAACCTCGATACCGCCTCGATCCCCGGCGACGGCGGCACCCTGCGGCTGCGGCGGCGGGGCACCGAGTTCTCGATCATGCTTGGCCAGAACGAGCTGATGAACAGCCGCCTCAGCGGCTCCGAGGAGGCGCTGGCGACGCTGGCCTGCGGCAGGATCGCATCGCGAAAGGCGCCGCAGGTGCTGATCGGCGGGCTCGGCATGGGCTTCACCCTGCGCGCGGCGCTGGGCACGCTGCCTCCGGGGGCGGCGGTGACCGTCGCCGAGCTCGTGCCGGCGGTGGCCGCCTGGGCGCGGGGGCCGCTCGCAGGCGTGTTTTCCGGCATCCTCGACGATCCCCGCGTGTCCCTGCGAGAGATCGACGTGGCGCGCGCGATCGCCGAGCGGCCCGCTGCATGGGACGCCATCCTGCTCGACGTCGACAACGGGCCGGACGGCCTGACACGGGCCTCCAACGACAGGCTCTACGACGCGGCAGGCCTCGGCGCCGCCCGCGCCGCCCTGCGCCCGGGCGGCATCCTCGCGGTCTGGTCGGCAGGGCCCGACCGCAGCTTCAGCCGCCGCCTGCACGATGCCGGCCTGAGCGTCGAAGAGGTCTCCACCCGCGCCAACGGTCGAAAGGGCGGCGCCCGCCATGTGATCTGGCTCGGGGTGCGCTCCGGCCGCGGCTGACTAGCGACTCCCGTTTCTGGCCCCTCTCCGTCATCCCGGGGCTGCGCAGCAGACCCCGGGATCCAGAGCCGCCGGCGGTGCCGGGATCGAGCGCGACCTGCGGCTCTGGATTCCGGGCTCGCCTTCGGCACCCCGGAATGACGAGGATGGGGGAGACGCGATCGACCATTTGGATTCGACAGCTACGATCCGCCGCCTTCTCAGGCGATCGTCACATCCGGGCGCAGAATCCGACCATGCCGGTAGACTCGGACGGGCAAGAGGCGGTCGCCGTGCCGTCGGCGCCTTGCGAGAAGACCGGGGCGCCGGCCTTGAGGCAGTAGGCCGAGACGAAGACCTCGCCGCTCGCGCAGGCGATCGCGCAGCCGGAGGCCGGGCAGGTCTCGCTGCGCACCGCCCGGAACGGTGTCGCGGGAGCCGCGGCGGGCAGCGCGGCTGCGGCAGGCCCCGCCGGACCGGCCTCCCCTTTCGAACCAGGTTCCCCCTTCGGACCGGCTTCGCCTTTGGCGCCAGCCTCGCCTTTGGGACCCGCTTCACCCTTGAGACCCGGCTCCCCCTTGGACCCGGCCTCGCCTGCCGGGCCGGCCGGCCCGGGAAGTCCCGCCACGCCCTGCGGGCCAGGCTCGCCGCGCACACCGGTCTCTCCCTTGGCGCCGGCCTGGCCCTCGGGGGCGCAGTTGGCGATCACCGCCTCGCGCTCGTCCTCGTCGCTCTTGAGGGACACGACGCAGCTGCCCGGGCGGTAGGGCAGACGGAAGAGGAAGCGGCCGCGAGAATCGGCCATCACCGACACGTCCTCGTCCATCACCACGACGGCGCCGCCCTTGCGGACCGAGCCCGAGATCCGCAGGTCGCCGGCCTCGATGCGGGCGTCGTAGACCATGATCGGCTGTGACGGCGCCTGAGGCCGCCGCGCCCGCGGGCGGGGGGCCGGCGCGGGCTTCGTCTCGGCGCCCGGAACCGCCGCCGGCTGCTGGGCCTCGGCGGCCCCGGCGAGGACGAGACAGCCGACGAGCAACGTGGCGGCGCGCACGAGACGAAGGGTCATGGTCGGACGATTCCTACCGCCGGATCGCGCGGCGGCGGGACATTGCCGCTTGGCCGCCGCCGGGGTCAACCCTGGGTTTCGGGACGGCGGTCGTCGCCTCGTACACAGCCGTCCACAGGCCAAGTCGCTGCGCAAGCGAGACTATTTCGTGGAGCTACGAAACCGTTTGAAAATGTTCTTGTTTTGTTCCTATCTGGCGTCATGTCGGAGCTGGATCGGGATGGAGCCCTCGCGTGACGAACCGGAGGAACGGGCGCCCTCCCCGGCGGAACGGATCGCCGCGTTGCGGGTGCGCCTGGACGCGGAGCGCCGGTCCGATGCGGGCGGCGTGCTCCCCTTCGGCGTCGCCGACCTCGACGCGCGGCTTCCCGGGGGTGGGCTCGGCCTCGGCCTCCTCCACGAGGTCGCCCCCGAGGGCTCGGGCGACGAGGCCTCCGCCCTGGGCTTCGTCCTGGCGCTGGTCGCCCGCCATCTCGCGCGCGCGGCCGGGGATGCCCTCCTCGTCGTCGCCCCCGGCCATCCGATTCCCTACGGCCACGGCCTCGTCGGCCTCGGGCTCGATCCAGGGCGCCTGCTGCTGCTCGAGGCCGAGGCGGACGCCGTCGTGTTCGGCGCCCTCGAGGACACGCTGCGGGCCGGGCAGCTCGCGGCGGTGGCGGGGCTCGTCGCGGATGGGCTTCCGCTGAAGCCGGGCCGTCGCCTGCAACTGGCCGCCGGTTCCTTCGGCACCTCGCCGCCCCTTCTGCTGATCCTGCGGCCTTTCCGGGCCGCCCTGCCGAACGGCGCGGCGACGCGCTGGCGGATCGCGGCCGGCGGCGCGGCGCGCGACCGGTTCGGCTGCACCCTGCGTCCCCGTTGGCGCGCACGGCTCGACCGCTGCCGCAACGGCCGGCCGGGCGACTGGCTCCTGGAGTGGGATCATGCCGCGCATCGTTTCGATCTGCCTGACGGACTGGCCCGTCGCGCGCCTGATGCGTGCGGGGGCTACGCCGGATGACGGCCTGCCCCTGGTGATCGCCGCCGCCGGAGCCGGCGGCCTGCGGCTCACCGCCGTGAACCCGGCCGCCGCCGCGCTCGGCCTGCGGCGCGGCGAGCCGCTGGGCCGCGTGCGCGCACGCCTCTCCACCCCGCTTCACGTCCACCCGGCCGACCCGGCGGCCGACGCGGCGGCGTTCGCCAGGCTCTGCCTCTGGGCGCAGCGCTACACGCCGAGCGTCGTGCCCTTCGGCCCGGCCGAGGCCTGCGACGGCCTCTACCTCGACGTCACGGGGGCGGACCACCTCATGGGCGGCGCGGACAAGCTGGTCGCAAACCTCGCCGCCCGCTTGGCCCGTGCCGGCATACCGGCACGGATCGCCGTGGCGGACACCCCCGGCGCGGCCTTCGCCCTCGCCCGTCACGGGCGCGAGGAGATGGCATGCGTCCCCTCGGACGAGACCGAGCAGATCCTGAGGCCGCTTCCGGTCGAAGCCCTGCGCTGCGAGCCCGCCGTCGCCGTCGCCCTGAAGCGGCTCGGGCTTCGCCGCGTCGGCGCCCTCCTCGACGCGCCCCGCCCGCCCCTGGCGCGCCGTTTCGGCGAAGCCCTGCTCCTGCGCCTGGACCAGGCGACGGGCCGCCGCCCCGAGCCCCTTAGCCCGATCTCCGAACCCGTGCGTTACGGCGCCGCCCGCGGCTTCCTCGATCCGGTCGGGAGCCAGGAGATCGTCGTCGCGACGGCGCGGCGGCTGATGGCCGAGATCGCGCCGCGCCTGGAGGCGGACGGCCTCGGCGCCCGCGGCGTGCGCCTGTCGCTGCACCGGGTCGACGACGTGGTGCGCGCCCTCGACCTCGGCCTGTCAGAGCCGAGCCGCTGCCCGGACCATGTGGCCCGCCTGCTGCAGCTCCGGCTCGAACGGCTCGGCTCGGGCCTCGATGCCGGCTTCGGCTTCGAGACCGTCCGCCTCGACGTGGCCGCCACCGGTCCGATGCCCGGCCGCCAGGCCGCCCTCGACACCGGACCCGTGCCCCCCGGCGCGCGCATCGCCGGCCTCGCCGACGCCCTGCGCCAGCGCTTCGGCCGCCCGGTGATCCGCCTGTCTCCCCGCGCGAGCCACGTGCCCGAGCGCGCCGACCGCATCGCACCATGGCGCACGGAATCTCGGCACACCGAACCTTGGCGTGTCGAGCGCGTCGTCCTGCACTGGCCCGATCCCGATGCCGGGATCGGCCCACGCCCGCTGGTGCTGTTCGACCGAGGCGAGGCTGCCGAGGACGTGATCGCCCTTGTGGCGGAGGGGCCGCCCCGCCGCTTCCGCTGGCGCTCCCGCCTCCACAGGATCGCCCACGCCGAGGGTCCGGAGCGGATCGCCCCCGAATGGTGGCGCGAGACCGGCATCCCCCGCGACTATTACGTCGTCGAGTGCGAATCCGGCCACCGGCTCTGGCTCTACCGCGACGGCCCGAACCTTCCCGAGCGGCCGGCCGCATGGTTCGTGCACGGGCTGTTCGCGTGACGGGGGGGACTTACGCGGAACTGGCCGTCTCCACGAACTTCTCGTTCCTGCGCGGCGCCTCGCATCCGCAGGAATACGTCGAGCAGGCGATCGCCTACGGCCTCGACGCCATCGGCATCGCCGACCGCAACACCTTCGCCGGCGTGGTGCGCGCCTACGCGGCGGCGCGGGTGAAGCCGGCGCGCCCGGGCGCCGAGGACATTTGGAATATCCCGTTCCTGCCGGGCGTGCGGCTCGTCACCGAGGAGGGGTTCGAGGCGGTGACCTACCCGATGGACCGGGCCGGCTACGGCCGCCTGTGCCGGCTCCTGTCCACGGGCAACCGTCGGGTGCGCAAGGGCGAGTGCCGGTTCTCCTTCGCCGAGATGCTGGATGCGGCCGAGGGCCAGGTCTTCATCGCGATGCCCCCCGGCCGCCGGCCGCTGCCGCCGGCAAGCTTCTCCGCCCGGGTCGAGGCGCTGGCGGCCGCCGCCCCCGGCCGGGTCTGGCTCGGCGCGAGCCACCGCCATCGCGGCGACGAGCGCCGCCGGCTCGGGCTCCTGGCCGAGCTCGGCGACCGCCTCGGCGCGCCGATGGTCGCGGTGTCCGACGCGCTCTACCACCATCCCGACCGGCGCCCGCTGCAGGACGTGATCGCCTGCATCCGCGAGGGCTGCACCCTCGTGGAAGCCGGCTACCGCCTGGAAGCCAACGCAGAGCGCCACCTCAAGCCGCCCTCCGAGATGGCGCGGCTGTTCGCCGACCACCCGGAGGCGCTGGCCGCGACGCGCGAGATCGTGGAGGCCTGCACGTTCTCGCTGGGCGAACTGGTCTACGAATACCCGGACGAGCCGGTTCCGCCGGGGAAGACGGCGCAGGCACACCTGACCGAGAAAGCCTGGGACCGGGCCCGCTGGCGTTTCCCTGACGGCATTCCCGATGCGGTCGCGAAGACGCTCGACGACGAGCTGAACCTCATCCGGAAGATGGATTACGCGCGCTACTTCCTCACCCTGTTCGACATCGTAGAATTCGCCCGCGACCGCGGCATCCTGTGCCAGGGGCGCGGCTCGGCCGCCAACTCCGTGGTCTGCTACTGCCTCGGCATCACCGCGGTCGACCCGACCCAGATCCGCCTGCTGTTCGCCCGCTTCATCTCCGAGAACCGCGACGAGCCGCCCGACATCGACGTCGACTTCGAGCACGAGCGCCGCGAGGAGGTGATCCAATACCTCTACGGCAAGTACGGCCGAGAGCGCGCCGCGATCTGCTCGACGGTGATCCACTACCGCCCGCGCTCGGCGATCCGCGAGGTCGGCAAGGTGCTGGGGCTGACCGAGGACCTTACCGCCGCGCTCGGCGAGACCGTGTGGGGGTCCTGGGGCAAGGACCTACCCGACAAGCATGTGGCTCAAGCGGGGCTCGACCCGGAGAACCCGGCGATCCGCCAGGCGGTGGACCTCGCGGTCTCGCTGGTCGGCTTCCCGCGGCACCTGTCGCAGCATGTCGGCGGCTTCGTGCTCACCCGCGGGCGCCTCGACGAGACCGTGCCGGTCGGCAACGCCGCGATGCCCGACCGCACCTTCATCGAATGGGACAAGGACGACATTGATGTGGTCGGCCTGATGAAGGTCGACGTGCTGGCGCTCGGCATGCTCACCTGCATCCGCCGGGGCCTCGAATTCCTCGCCCGCGACTACGGCCACGACTACCCGACCCTCGCCGACCTGCCGCAAGAGGAACCGGAGGTCTACGCGATGCTCTCGAAGGCCGATTCCGTCGGCGTGTTCCAAGTCGAGAGCCGGGCGCAGATGTCGATGCTGCCGCGGCTGAAGCCGAAGGCGTTCTACGACCTCGTAGTGCAGGTCGCGATCGTCCGCCCCGGCCCGATCCAGGGGGACATGGTGCACCCCTACCTGCGGCGGCGTTCCGGGAACGAGCCGGTGGAGTACCCCTCCCCCGACCCGGCGCACGGCCCCCGGGACGAGCTCGAAGGCGTGTTGAAGCGGACCTTCGGCGTGCCCCTGTTCCAGGAGCACGCCATGCAGATCGCGATCACCGCGGCCGGCTTCACCCCGGCCGAGGCCGACGGACTCAGGCGCGCCATGGCGACCTTCCGGCATGTCGGCACGATCGGCGGGTTCAAGGAGAAGTTCATCGGCGGGATGACGCGGCGGGGGTATCCGCAGGACTTCGCCGAGCGCTGCTTCAAGCAGATCCGCGGGTTCTCCACCTACGGCTTCCCGGAGAGCCACGCGGCGAGCTTCGCGCTCCTGGTCTACGCCTCGGCCTGGCTGAAATGCCGGTACCCGGACGTGTTCCTGGCCGCGATCCTCAACGCGCAGCCGATGGGCTTCTACCAGCCGGCGCAGCTCGTGCGCGACGCCCGCGCCCACGGCGTCGAGGTGCGCGGACCCGATGTCAACGCCAGCGACTGGGACTGCACCCTGGAGCCGGCCTCGGAAGCGCCCCCTCCCGGGGTGCCGAAGCGGCTCGCGGTGCGGATCGGCCTGCGGCAGATCACCGGGCTGCCGCAAGGTGCGATGCGCCGGCTCGTGGCGTTGCGGGCCAACGGCTACGCCAGCATCGAGGGCTTGCAGGCGGCCCTGGCGCTACCCCGAAACGCCCTGGAACGGCTGGCTGAGGCCGACGCCTTCCGCTCCCTCGACCTCGACCGGCGGGCGGCCCTGTGGATGGTGCGGACGCTGGAGGGCGGACGCCTCGCCAAGGCCGCGCCGGACGCGGGCCTGGGCCGGCGCGCGCACCTGCTCGAGGCGCCGCTGCCGCTCTTCGCCTTCCACGCCGACGATGGGCTCTTCCGCAACGAGCCGGCCGTGGCGCTGCCGGCCATGCCGGCCTCCGAGCAGGTAGCGGAGGATTATTCCGCCACCGGGCTCTCGCTCAAAGGCCATCCGGTCGCGTTCTTCCGGGCTCGACTCGCCCGGATCGGCGCGATTCCGGCGCGCGAGCACCACGATCCGAGCTTTCCCCAGAACGGCCGCGTCACCGTGGCCGGGCTGGTGCTGACCCGCCAGCGTCCCGGAACCGCCAAGGGCGTCGTGTTCCTGACGCTCGAGGACGAGACCGGCATCGCCAACGTCATCGTCTGGAAGACGGTGTTCGAGGCCAACCGTCGCGCCGCGATGAACGCACGCTTCCTGGCGGTGCAGGGCCGGGTGCAGCGGGCCGAGGGCGTCGTCCACCTCGTCGCCGAGCGGTTCCGCGACCTGACGGAGGAGCTGCGCGCGCTGCGCGAAGGCGGCGTCCGCCTGCCGCCCGAGACCAACGACTTCGGTGCCCCCGTCGATCGCAGGACCTATCGCAGCCGGGACTTCCATTGAGCAGGACTCCGAACCTGTACAGTCAGGAGCTTGGACAGCCGCGAGCCTCGACAGCGGATCGGCCGCTTGTATGGTGCGGCCATGCTCCGCTTCGCCCTCGCCTGCCTCCTGCTAATTCCCGTCGCCGCCCGCGCGGACGAATGCGACGGCCTCGCCCAGAGGATCGCCGCCACCACCGGCGGCAAGGTCGGGCGCCGCGCCGGCCCCAGCATCGACATCAGGGTGCCGGGCTCGATCAAGCTCGACCTGACCTGCCGGGCCGAGCCGATCGTCCAGGCGAGTTCCGGCGAGACGACGCCGTCCGCGACCTTCTTCCGCGACCTCGCCATCGCCTCGGAACTGCTCGTCGGCGAGCCGGCCGGCACGGTCGAGGCCGTCATCGCCAAGGCGCACGCCACCGCACTCTCCGAGCGGCGCAAGTCGTTCATCCAGCAGAACGGATGGTCGGCGAGCTGCTACACCGACAGCACCGGCTCGATCCGCACCCTCTGCTCGATCGGCCGCATCCCGCCGGGGTGAGGCGCCCCCGGCGAGCCGGAACCGCCCGTTTTGCTCAGTACTCGATGATGTCTTCCAGCGCGTAGTGCTTCACCGTCTTGCGGTTGGCGATCAGCTCCTCGACCGTCGGCTCGCCGCGCAGCGCGCGGCCGATGGCAAGCTTCGTCGCCTCGTAGTTGGTGCGGTAGAGGTCCTTGCGGTCGAGGTTCTCGTCCTCTGAGCACCGGACGTCGAGCCAGATCATGATGATCATGCACAGCTCGTCGAGGCCGTCCTTGGGCAGGATGCCTTCGATGATGCAATCCACGATGGCGTCCCCGGTGGCCGCCTGAACCACGCCGCCGAGAAGCTCGGCATACTCGGCCGTGTGGATCGTGACCTTGGTGGTCATCATCGTGGCCGGGCGCACGAGCTGATTGAGGTCGCGCACCACGAACATCCGGGTGTGGCCCTGCACCTGGCCCATCATGCCGGCGAAGGCTTGGCCGACGGGGCCGCGCGTCGAGCCGATCAGAACCTCGGGCATCGCGTCGGTGTATTGCCCCTCGGCGGCGAGCACGGTCGCCTCGCCCGTGCGGAACCAGATCTCGGACATGTCTCTCGGCCTCGGAAGCGGCGCCCAGGAAACGGCGCGGTCGGCCGCGCAGACATCATCCCCGGCCGCCTTCGTCAACCGTTGGTCCGGACGACAAAGGCGGACGGCGGCCCTGGCCTCCGCAGGCGCGATCGGTCATGCAGGGGGCGACCGAACAGGAATGAACGACGATGAGCGATCCGGACCAGGGACCGGGCCGGGGGCCGGCCAGCGAGCGCGGCTGGAGCCTGTCGGCGGCGCCAGCCGGCGATGGGGTGCGCCTGGAACTCGGGCTGCCCGACGTCGGAGGCAAGCCCATCACCGCCATCCTCGCCCTCAGCCGGTCCGAGGCGCGCGCCTTTGCGCGGACGCTGCTCGCGGCCGCCGGCGACGCCGCCGAGCGCAGCTTCCCGCAGGCGCCGAAGCGCTAGGTCGCGGACTCATTAAGTTCGTAGCCAGACGCGAAGGGCAGCGAGTTTGACGCTGGCGAGGAAGTTGTCCGGGTCTTTGTCGTAGCGCGTGGCGACGGCCCGGAAGTGTTTGATCTTGCTGAAG
>NZ_VRVF01000024.1:0-66242 GCF_008040045.1 Methylobacterium sp. WL8
ACCAGCCCGCCCGGCGGCATGCCGGCCCAGGGTCCCGACGCGGCCTGGGTGAGCGCGGCGACATCGAGCCGGTCCCTCCGCAGGACGATCGTGCCGTCCGGCTCCTTCGGCCAGGCCGAACTCGGGCGGTCGGCGTAGACCTCGATGCCGTTGCCCTCCGGGTCGTCGAGGTAGACGGCTTCGCTGACGACATGGTCGGACGCCCCCGACAGGCGGACGCCGCGCTCCCTCGCATGCGCGAGCCACGCGCCGAGGTGCCCCCGGCTCGGCAGCAGGAAGGCCGTGTGGTAGAGGCCGGCCTCCCCGGGGCTCCAGGGGCGGGCCGCCGCGTCGCGCCGGAGTTCGAGCAGCACCGTCGCGCCGACGCCGAGGCGCACGACGTCGGCCTCCTGCAAGACGGTCGTCAGGCCGACGACCTCGCGGTAGAAGCCGGCGAGGACGTCGAGGTCGCGGACGACCAGGGCGACGCTTCCGATGCAATAGGGCGCCGTGTCGAGCAGCGAGCCGGTCCCCTCGGCGGGTGGCCGCGTCGGGCCGACGATGTTTGCCATGTCCGTATCCTTTCAGCGCCGGATTCCGCTGCGGTCTCGGCGAGAGGACGCGTCGCGGTGCGCCGGCACTCGGTCGTCGCAGGCGTCCCGCGGGGGCCGTGGTTCAGGGGCCCGGCTTGGTCGCGGCGACGAGGTCCACATCGACGCCGACCTCCAGCGCGACCCATTGGCCCGAGGCCCACGCGCCCTGGCCGACGCCGAACTCGGTGCGAACGAGGCCGACATGGCCGGTGGCGTGCGCCTGCCGGTCGTCGAGCGTCAGGTGGAAGGGCAGCGTCAGCGGCCGGCTCTTGTCCCGGATCGTCAGCGTGCCGACCGCCTCGTAGTCGCCGTGGCCCTTGTCGACGAACCGGGTCGCCTCGAAGCGGGCCTGGGTCGCGCTCTTCACGTCGAACCAGTCCTTCTGCGGCAGGGCCGCGTCGCGCTGGACGTCGCCGGTCCGCGCGCTGGCGAGGTCGACCAGCACCACCGCATGTCCGGCCTCCGGCTGGGCGGGGTCGAAAGCGATCTTGGCGTCGAAGCGCTCGAAGCGGCCGGTGAACGGGGCGCCGACCTGCACGCCCGCGAACGTGATGGTGCTCTTGGCGGGATCGACGGCCCACTCGGCGGCGACAGCCGGAACCGTGCCGCCCAGCAGGGCTGCGACGAGGAGGAGGTGACGCAGGGTCATCGGGGCGATCCCAGGGTTTCGGACGGGGCCGGCGGCGTGCGGGCCGGCAGCATGCGGCGCAGGACGTCGTCGCGCAGGACGAGGTGGTGACGCAGCGCCGCCGCCACATGCAGGACTAGGAGCGCCGTCAGCAGCCACGCCCCGTAGGCGTGCACCTGCTTCAGGGCGCCTTCCGCCGCGGCCTGGTCCGGGACCAGCGCCTCCAGCGGCAGGTGCGGCCACGGCACGAGGCCGTACAGCACGGTCGGGATGTTGAACGGGGAGAGCGAGACCACGGCCCAGCCGGTCAGGGGCAGCCCGACCAGCAGGAGGTAGAGCAGGCCGTGGGCGGCCGAGGCCGCGCGACGCTCCCGCGGCGGCATGGCGGCCGGGTGCGCCGGCGGCCGGTGCGACAGGCGCCAGAGGACGCGCAGCACCGTCAGCGCCAGCACCGTGACGCCGACCGACTTGTGCCATTGATAGAGCTGGAACTGGCGCATCGGCGCCAGCGCCGCATGGGTCATGGTCAGGCCCAGGCCGATCAGGACGAGCACGCAGAGGGCGCTCGTCCAGTGCAGAAGGATGGCCACGAGCGTGTAGCGTCGCGCCGTCTCGACGGGGGCCATGGCCATCCTCCTGTGAACCGGTCAGTCCTGACGCTCGAAGGCGCCGGCGATGGTCAGGTGGAGCTCGTCGCCGATCAGCGGCACGTAGGTCTTCACGCCGAACTCGGAGCGCTTGAGCGTCCCCGTCGCCTCGAAGCCGACCGTGTATTTCTTGCTGAGCGGGTTGGCGCCGGCGCCGACCAAGGTCACGTCGAGGGTCACCGGCTTGGTCACGCCGTGGAGCGTCAGGTCGCCCGTCACCTTCGCGTGGTCCTTGCCGGCCGGCGCGACCTTGGTGGAGACGAAGGTCATGTCGGGGTACTTGCCGGCGTCGAGCCACTGGTCGCCCTTGAGCTCGCCGGTGAGCTTGGCGCTGGTCGTCGTCACCGAGGCGACCGGGACCTTGATCGAGAGCTTCGAGGCGGCCGGGTTCTTCGGGTCGAGCGTGAGGCTGCCGGAGACGTCCGAGAAGCCGCCGGCGTAGTTCGAGAAGCCCATGTGCGACACCCGCCAGCCGACCTGGGTGTGGCCGGGATCGACCGCGTAGGTGCCGGACTGGATCTGGGCGGGGTCGCGGGTCGCCTGGGCCAGGGCCGGCGTGCCCGCGAGCAGGGCGAGGGCGAGGCCGGAGGCGAGACCGGAGCCGAGGAAGGACTTCAAGGGACTTCTCCTTGGTGTGGACGGGGGCTCGCCACCACGACGGCCGGGCCGAGCGCCCCCGCGACTGACCCTGCACCTAGCCCCGTTGGCGGCCGGGGTTGAGCCTGCTATCCGGCACTACATGGTTGCGAGAACGGAAACCTTCGGCGGTCGCCTCGACGACCTGCGCGCCTTCTGCGCGGTCATCGACCTCGGCACGGTGACGGCGGCGGCGGCCAGCCGGAGCGAGACCAAGGGAAGCGTCAGCCGGCGCATCTCGCGGCTGGAGGCGGCGCTCGGCGCCACCCTGATGGCCCGGCACCCTCGCGCCGTGACGCCGACGGCCGAGGGCGTCGCGTTCTACGCCAAGGCGCAGGAGAGCCTTGCGCTCCTCGACGACGCGGCCGAGACCGCGCGCGACGCCCGCACCGTCCCGGCCGGACACCTGCGCGTGACGACCGCAGTCGACTTCGGCATCGAGCTCATGCCGGGAATCCTCACCAGTTTTCGCAGGGCCTACCCGCAGATCACCATCGACCTGATCAACACCGACGCGCGCCTCGACCTCGCAGCCAACCGGATCGACCTCGCCCTGCGCTTCGGCGACGCGGAGGAGAGCGGATACCGGGCCGCGCTGATCGTCAACCTCTGGATCGGGCTCTACGCGTCCCCGGACTACCTCGCACGGCATCCAGCGCCGGCGGACCTCGCGGCGCTCGCGGAGCACGACCTGATCCTGTCCCGGGAGCGGCCGGGCGCGACGGGCTTCCTGCTCAACGACGGGAACGGCCGGATCGAGCAGGTCTCGCTCGACCCCGCCATCCGGGCGAGCGACTTCGCCGCGGTCTTCCGGCTGACGCAGGAGGGGGCGGGCATCGGCCACCTGCCGAGCGCCGTGGCGGCGCGCGCCCTCGAGAGCGGAACGCTCGTGCGGGTGCTCGCGCCCTGGGCGACCGCGGGGGGCGCGTTGCGCGCGGTGAGCCTCGCGGGGCGGGAGTTGCCGGCACGGGTGCGGGTCTTCCGCGAACACGTCCGCGCCGAGATGATGAAGCGGTTCTCGGTCGAGTCCGATCAGAGCTGACGCCGGGACGGTCCTGAGAGCCTGTCTGCGGTCCTCGGCGGCCGGCGCCCTGCCGCCGCCGCATGCCGGCATCGCCCGCCCGATCACGGGCGTGACCGCCATGATGGGCCGCCTGGCCTAGGGCGACGTCGGCCTGACGGTGCCCGGTGCGGGCCGCCGAGACGAAGTCGGCGCGATGGCCGCGGAAGAGCTCGGCGCCTCCGTCCAGGAGATCGGCCGACAGGTGCAGGGCTCGGCGAGCTTGGCGCAGGCGGCCATGGGCGAGGCCGACGAGACGGCGCAGCTCGTCCAGGCCCTGACCCGGGCCGCGGCCAAGATCGACGACGGGGTCGGGCCGATCTCCGGCATCGCCGGGCAGACCAACCTCCCGGCGCTGAACGCCACGATCGAGGCGGCGCGGGCCGGGGAAGCCGGCCGCGGCTTCGCCGTGGTGGCCGCCGAGGTCAAGGAGCTGGCGAGCCAGACGGCGCGGGCGACCCACGAGATCGCCGGGCAGATCGCGCAGATCCAGTCGGCCACGGGTCACGGCGATCGACGGGATCGCGGTGCGCATCCGCGACATGAGCGCCATGGCGACCACGATCGCCGCGGCGGTCGAGGAGCAGGGCGCGGCGACCCAGGAGATCGTGCGCAACGTCACCCAGGCCTCGGTGGGGACGAGCGAGGTCACGAGCACCATCGCCGGCGTGGCGGGCGCCGCCGAGGAGAAGGGGGCCGCGGCGTCCCAGGTGTTCGCGTCGGCCTCCGCGCTGTCGCGCCAGTCCGACCACCTCGGCGCGGAGGTGACCCGCTTCCTCGCGACGGTGCGCGCGGCATGAGTTGCGGGCCGCCGCGCCTGCCGCTTTGTCAGCTTATGCGCGCCGGTACGCGGTGGGATATCGCGTGATGACCGCGGTCGGTCGGCGCGGTGATGCGGGCTCGCGGCGACCGCGGTCTTGTCGCGGACGATGATGCTGCGCAGAGCGCCAAGCTGGTGCCGGTGGAGAGGATCGAACGCTCCACCTGAACATGGATTATGGTATAATACAACGACTTAGCGACTGACGAAGGCTGCATGTGTGTGAGAGTCGCGTGTGATCGTCAAGGCATCTAAGCCGAACGCTTGTGAGGCCAAACGAGTTCGCGGCCTACTGCGGCGCCTGACGCGCGAACCGGGGCAGGTGAGAGCTGCAGGGAACGTACGAGCGCGCGAAGTACCGAGCCGACGAAGTAGCCCGAGTATCATGCGTTTTTCGCCATTGTCGATTTCTGATTCCGTTCGAGGCGGCTGAAATATTTGCAGATAGCAAATACGACCGAAATCCAGCTCCAAAGCGTTCCAGTATCCCGCCGTATCTATTCAGCATCGGCTAAGTCAATCATCGAGCTGCCGCGGCAGGGCGTCGGCGACGGGCTTGCCTGTCGAGGCCGGCACGAACGCCACCTTACAGCGTTGACCAGCCGGGAGTTCATTGCGCGGATTCCTGAGCTCAAGCCGCACGCCGAAGGTGCCGCTGGCAGCGTCGAAGACGTGGTCGACAACCGTAACTCTGGCCTCGTAGGTGCCGCCGATAGGCTTGTCGAGGGTGACGAGGCCGGTTGCCCCGACCTTCACCAAGCTCCAATCCGCCACCGTGACGTAGGCTTCGACGTAGAGCGGATCGAGTTGGACGAGGGTGTAGATCGCGCTATCCTGGCGCACGAACTCACCTCCTGCCATGAGGCGTTCGGTGACGAGGCCGTTGATCGGGCTGCGGATCACCCGTAGCGCGAGCTGGGCCTCGGCACGCTGCAGCTCGAGTGCCGCGAGGTCGTGCTTAAGCAGTTCGGTCTGGAGGTCGCGCTGGCCGATCTCGTAGTCAGCCTCGACCTGATCCAGCTTCTCCTGGGTGACGATGCCTTTCGACAGCTGGCTCTGACGGTCGAAGCGCCGCTTGTAGAGCTCGAGGCGGGTGCGCTGGGCGGCGATGGTCGCGAGGGAGCCGGCCTGCGCCCGCGCCAGGGCGACGTTGGCGTCCTCCACGCTGCTGTCGAGCTGCGCGATCACCTCGCCGGCCTTCACCGCGTCGCCGCGGTTGAAAGCGACGTCCTTCAGAATGCCCAGCGTCGCGCTGCCAACTTTCACCTTCTGCGCGGGCTCGACCACGCAGTCGACCATGCCGGCCCGTGCGGCCGCCCCGGTCAAGGACAGGAGCAGGGCGGCGAGCGCGGCGGTCCGGCAATGCCGGAGGAGCGGGGATCGGGCTGAGCGCGTCATCGGTCTGTGCCTCATTCAGGGTGGCCGGCGAAGGCCAGGATGCGTTCCTGGATCTGGTCGGATCGCAGGAGGTCGGTGCGCATGCGCGCGTGGAGCCGTTCGGCCCGCCACTGGGCGAAGCGCAAGAGAAAGCGGCCGGCGGGCTGCGACCACCGGCCGAGCCGCGTCATCCCGGCGCGCGCTACCGGGCGCGACAGCGGGCCGCCGTCGAGGAGCGGATCGTCGAGGGACAGGATCGCCTGGAAGCAGCCGGGCTCGCCCTGGCGTCCGGCGCGTCCGGCGAGCTGGTCGTCGATGCGCCGGGCGTCGTGGCGCTCGACCATGATCACGTGGAGCCCGCCCGCCTCGGCGACGCCGGGGCCGAGTTTGATGTCGGTGCCGCGCCCGGCCATGTTGGTGGCGATCGTGATGCGGCCGCGTTCGCCCGCGCGTCCGACGATCTCCGCCTCCTGGCGGTCCTGGGCGGCGCTGAGGACGGCGTGGGCGAGGCCAGCCCCCGTCAGGCGGCGGCTCGCCTCGGCGGAGGCGGCGACCGAGCGGGTGCCGACGAGGACTGGCGTGCCGTCGGCGTGGAGCGCCGTGATCCGCGCGACGGCCGCGCCCCACTTGGCGTCCGCATCCGCGAGCACCCGATCCGGCAGGTGCCGCCGCTGCACCGGACGGTGGGTCGGAATCCGCGCGACGGCGAGCCCGTAGACCGCCCAGAACTCGGCGGCGACGCCCTCGGCGGTACCAGTCATGCCGGACAGGCGGCGGTAGCGGCGGAAGAAGCGTTGGTAGGTCATCCGCGCGAGGGTGCTGCGTGCGGAGGACAGCCCGCAACCTTCCTTGTGCTCGATCATCTGGTGGAGGCCGTCGCTCCAGGAACGGTCGGGCATGACGCGGCCGGTATATTCGTCGACGATGACGACCTTGCCGTCGCGCAAAATGTAGTGCTCGTCCCGGTGGAACAGGTGAAGCGCGGAGAGCGCCTGCCGCACCAACTCCTCGCGGGTGACGCGCCCGCGCCAGGCCGGCCCGTCGTGCCGCACCCGGTCCGCCACCCGGTTGCGCCCGCCCTCGGTGAGGACGACGCGGCGCTCGCCGTGCATAAGGAGGTAGTCGTCGTCGGGCCGGAGCGTCGCCGCCAGGTCGAGCGCCCGGGTGAGCGTGTCGGTGGTGAACTGCGATCCTGCCGACGCCGAGATGATCAGCGGCGTGCGCGCCTCGTCGATCAGCACGCTGTCGGCTTCGTCGACGATGGCGAAGTGCAGGCCGCGCAGACGCAGCTGCGCCGCCGGGTCCGGGCCCGCGAGCAGTCGGCGCAGTTTCAGCCGGATGTCGGTGGAGCGCTGGCCGAGGGTGATCCGGTCGCGCAGGTAATCGAAGGCGAGGTCCTTGTTGGTGCAGTAGGTGATGTCGCAGGCATAGGCCGCCGCCCGCTCGGCCAGTTCCTGCTTCTCGCGGATGATGCCGACGGTGAGGCCGAGAGCCGTATAGAGCGGGCGCATCAGGTCCGCGTCGCGGCCGGCGAGATAGTCGTTCACCGTGACGACGTGCACCGGCAGCCCGGCCAGCGCCGCGGTGCCCGCCGCGAGCGTCGCGGTAAGCGTCTTGCCCTCACCGGTCGCCATCTGGGCGATGCGTCCGTCGAGCAGGGCGGCGGCGCCCATCATCTGCACGCCGTAATGGCGCTGGCCGGTGATGCGGCCGGACAGCTCGCGGATCAGCGCGAAGGCGCGAGAGACCAGCCCGGCCGGGAAGTCGTCGCGCCCGCGGAGGTCGAAGGCGAGGTCGCGGATGCGCCGGTCGAGCTCCGCGCGGGTCAGCGCCGCAAGCTCCGCCTCGCAGGCCATGGCGGCCGCCGCGATGCCGACGTAGCGCCGGCCGTGCCAGCCGGTGAGCCGGGCCTTCACGCTTCCGACGACGCGCGCGGCCCAGCGGTCGAGGGGGCCCTGCTTCAGCGGCGGCCGCTCCGCGTAGGCGCGGGCCGGCGGCAGGCGCCGCGGCGTCGCGGCCGGGAAAGGCAGGGCCGCCGCGTCAGACATGGAACTGGCTCAGGAAGAGCTGACGCAGGCCGCGCAGCACGCGCCAGCCGATCGCCTCGCTTCCATGGTCGAAGCGCACGTAGACGCGCTCGCCCAGGACGTCGAGGGGGATGCCGTCGGCGACCTGGACGTCGAAGATGAAGATGCTCTGCAGCGCCTGGGGCTTCTGCGTGTTGCTCGAATCGATCGCGATCAGGCCGCCGCCCTGGGGCGTCAGCGCGAGGCTCGGCACCTCGCTCTGGGCGCCGGGAACGGCGCGGCGGATCGAGGCTTCGCGGACCGTCTCCGGCGATTCGGCGAAGCGCGCCGCGACGGGCCCCGGGCGGCTGCGGATCAGGTCGACGTCCGCCTGGGAGACGGCCACCCGGATGACGGGGTCGTCCGGCCGCAGGACGAAGCCGATCCGGTCGCCGCGCTTCAGGTAGCGTCCCGGCAGATCGGTGGCGCCGGGCACGACGAGGCGGCCGTCCTGCTCGGCGGTGAGGGTCAGGTCGACGAGGCGGCCGCGGAACGAGCGCAGCGTCTGCTCCGTGCTCTTGATCTGCTCCTGCAGGATCTCCGCCTGGACGCGGTCGCCCAGGCGGGCCGCGTCGAAGCGAACCTGCAGCTCCTTCAGCTGCGCCTCCAGAACGGCCACACGGGTACCGAGGCTCGGATCCTCCATCCGCGCGAGGGTGTCGCCCTTGCCCGCCTGTCGCCCGGGCTGGGTCTGGAACCCCACCAGGATCCCGTCGGTGCGTGCCCGCACCTCGGAGCGATCGGGCACCCAGACGACGCCCTGTGCGATGGTGGCGTAGGGAGCGGGGACCGCGAACACTGCCAGCACCAGGGCGAGCGCCGCCCCGCCCGCGATCCGGATCGCACGCGACCGGCGCCCGTTCAGCTTCGGGTCGGTGAGCAGGAAGCGCATGCCCTTGAACAGAGGCATCACGACGATGCCCGCCACCGCCGTCAGCGCCAAGACCACGCCGAAGACGAAGAGCTGCGTCGCCACGATCGATGCAATTGCGAGGGACACGGTGGTCCGGTAGACGAAGGCCGCGACGGCGTAGGCGCTCATCCAGGCGCGCTCGCCGGGGGCCGTCACCGGGTTCTCGACGGACTCGATCTTCAGGACGTAGCGCTGCATCAGGTAGAGGATGTAGCGGTTGGCCCGCGAGCCGAGGTTCGGGATCTCCACCAAGTCGGCGAAGATGTAGTAGCCGTCGAAGCGCAGCAGCGGGTTGCCGTTAAACAGCAGGGTCGAGACCCCGCCGATCACCATGACGTTGAAGGCGGCCGCCCGCACCAGGCCGGGCTCGACCGTCACCCAGACCAGCGCGGCGGCGGCGGCCAGCGCCATCTCCACGAGGATGCCGGCGGCCGCGACCACGATCCGCTGCCACTTGCCGACGAAGGCCGCCGAGGACGACGCGTCGACGTAGGGCGCCGGGATCAGCACGAGGAGCATCACGCCGACCTCGTGCACCTCGCCGCCCCAGGTCTTGGCGGCGCAGGCGTGGCCGATCTCGTGCAGCAACTTCACCACCGGATAGATGCAGACCATCAACGCGACGTTCTGCGCCGAGAGCAGCTGCCCGGTGATGTCGCCGGTGAGCTCGCTCCAATGCAGGGCCGCGACGGTCACGCCCGTCACGACGAGGGCGAGCCAAGCGATCAGGCCCGCTACCGAGAATAGGGGCGTGAACAAGGGGGCCAGCCGATCAAGCAACTGGTCCGGGTCGAAGAGCGGGAACCGCAGCGCCAGGGGGTTGCGTACCCGCGCCATCATGGTCCTGCGCGAGGTCGAATCCGAGCGCTCCAGCAGCTCGGCGAAGTCGGGCGGGAAGGCCCCCTGGAGCAGGTCGGAGCCGTGGAGCTGCGAGATCAGCCGGATAGTCTCGTCCTGAGTCGGCGGGTCGTCCTCGTTGCGGGAGACGGCCCGGTCCCAGATCTCCTGGATCGTGCGGCGGCCGTCCATCATGCACAGGATGAGGTTGGCCGCCCGCGACAGCCTGTGGAAGCGGCCGGACTGGTGGTCCTGGAGGACGTACCAAACCTCGCCGCGGAAGCGCTGCCGATGGATCTGGGCGTGGCTGCGCAGGCGCGGCCGGAGCCGCGCCACGCGATACCAGGATTGGCTGAAGAGCGACTGCACGGCTCAGGCCCTCACGGCGACCAGTGCCAAGCCGTGAGGCGCGCCCAGTCGATCATCGGCCGCAGCCAGGTCCAGGCGAGGAGCCGGCGGTCGACGTCGATCTTGGCGATGCCCTCCATGCCCGGCCGCAGGCGCGTGGACGACTGGGTCACATGGCCCTCGACGCGGAACAGGTTGCGGCCGTTGCGCGCCTCCGCCACCGGCGTGATCGTCTGGATCGTCAGGGCGTAGGGCGTATCGGGCAGCGCGCTCGCGAGCATCTGCCCAGTCTGCCCTTCGCGGATGTCGGCGATCAGCCGCTCGTCCACGTTTATCACCACACGGTAATCGTCGAGGGGGGCGATCTCGAACATCACCTGGCCGCGCGAGATCGCGCCGCCGACCGACTGGCTGAGGTCGCCTGAGACGATCAGCCCGTCGAAGGGCGCGTAGAACTTCAGCCGCGCGAGCTGCTCGTCGACGAGCTTGATCTGGGCATCGGCCTGCTCGATCTGGCTCTTGACCACGTTGATGGTCGCCGGCTGCCGGGTGGCCAGCGCCTTGTCGTACTCGAAGGTGCGCTGCTGGCGCTCGGTGACCCAGCGCAGGCGCTCCAGCACGAGGTCGCGATCCTCGAGGGCGGCGAGCGGCTCGCCCTTCCTGACCGTGTCGCCGGCGCGGTGCTCGGCCGACTTCAGGTAGCCGTCGTAGGGCGCCACGACGGCGCGCCGGACGAGGCCCTCCACCCGGGCGTCGGCGGTGACGCGGTAGTCGCCGGTGACGGTGGCCAGGGCCAGCGTCGCCAGGGCAGCGCCCGCCAGGCCGAGCTTGAGCGCCACCTGATTCGGGCCGACGAGCCGGCGCACCAGCGCGGCGGCGGCCTCGGCGGCCTTGGTGACGAGCCAGCGGTCGTTCTGGCGCTTCTCCTCCAGCACCGGGCCGATCGCGGCGCAGGTGGCGGCGATGAGGTCGACGGTCTCTTCGCTGAACGGGTTGTCGCCGGCGCGTTCCAGGGTGAAGGCCCCCACGAAGGTGTCGCCAGCCAGGAAGGGCACGGTGAGCACGCGCCCGTCGTGGCGCAGCCGCGCCAGGTCGGCATGGGCCGTGGTGACGAGGCTCTCGGTCTCGGGGGACGGGAACAGGACGACGCTGCGCTGGTCGAGAGCCTCGTCCATGCAGGCGCCGAGGCGGCGCACGAGGTTCATCGCCTTGCCGAACTGCGCCGTGTGCGAGATCGCCGCCACCCGGGTGGTGCCGTTGCGCGAGAACCCGACCGCGGCGCGCACGCAGTCGAAGGTGATGGTGAGGTCGGTGGCGGCGGCCATGCAGGCGGCCCGGAAACGCTGCTGCTCCAACACGCCCGCCAGCAGGTCGAGGGCGGCGCGGGACCGCGCCAGCATCCGCCCTTCCGTCCGGCTGATCGTCTCCCGGCGCTTGGCCGGAAGCCAGGCCGCGCCCCACTGCACCTGGCGGATCGCGGCGCGCAGGGCGTCGCGGTCGCGGGTGGGAAGCCGGAAGGCTGCGCAGCCGAAGATCTCGGCGCCGTCGAGGAGCGGCACGGCGATCAGGGCGCTCGCCCCGGAATCCGGCTCCTGGACGGCGGGACGCTTTTCGCGGATCGCTGCGGCCGCCGCCGGTGCCAGGTCCTCGGCCTCCGCATGCGGCCAGGCGGCGATCGGCTTCAGCTCGTCCGGCCCGGTCGCGGTGAAGACGGCGCCGAGGTTGGCCCCGGCGAGCACCTGCGCCTGGAGCGGCAACCAGACGGAGGCCGCCTCCTCGAAGGTCTCGGCCGCCTGAAGACGCTGCCACAGGGCCGGCTCCAGCAGGGCCAGCCGATCACCGGCTGCCGCCTGGGCCTCCACCCTGTCCGTGGCACTCCCGTTGCCCATCGCGTTCCGTCCGCCGGTGCTCGAATCGCGTGCCGGCGGTCCCGGCACGCACGACGCGTCGTGTTTCAGGCCTCGAGGTCGAGGCGGCCGTGGCGGGTCTCGTACTCGGCGAGCACACCGCCCAGCACCGACAGAAGCCGCTTGGCCGCCAGCGGCGTCAGGATGATGCGATTCGAAAGGTCGACCACCACCTGCGACACGTCGGTGACGTTCCAGGTGCGGTTGGTACCGAAGAACAGGTCGACCTGCTCACGGGTGCCCTGCACGTTCACAACGTTCGCAAAATGCGTGGCCATATCCGTCTCGCGCCATGCGATGGCGCGGGCCTGCTCGTCGTCCTTCGTCGAATCCGCCGTCTTGTCCAAGTCCGTCCCCCGCGACCGTTCGCTGTCCAGACGTCCTGCGGAGCGGAATGCCCACAGCGACCGTGTGAACGTTTCATGTTGAGGTGATGAAGAGGCACCGTCGCCCTTTTTCGGCGCCACGTCCTCGATCGCACCCTTGATTGGCCTTCTAGTTTCTTGCAAGTGTCGCCGAGCAACACCACGGTGTTCGTTCGTGCCTCTGTGAGAGTTCATCCAGGTAGGAATGCGGCAGGCAAGAGCCTGTCGTGGAAATTGTGTTGATCCAGTGTCTCAACCGTCGCCGCCGGAGGTTGCCGGTCGTCATCAGCCGCCCCCGGGCTTCGTCGGCGTCGACCGGTTCCTGGTCCACGAGATCGAGGCCCGCGCTCTCGCCTATGCCCTGGAACGCGGGCTCATCGATTGCTTGGCAGGCGAGCCGCGCGTGCCTCCCGCCGCCCTTTCGGACCTGGCTGGGCTGCGCACCGCTCGTCTCGACCTGCTTCTGGCCTTGCTGACGGCGGGCGGCGTCGTCGAGACCCATGAAGGCGGCGCGCTCGCCCTCACCACGGCCTTCCGGGCGATGCTGCCGTATCGCGACCTACTTTCGGCCAAGCTCGACTTCCTCGCCATTGTCGCGGAGGACTTGCGTGGCCTGTTCCCTGCGCTGATCGAGGACCTGCCGCGCTTCATGGAGCGCTCGCGCACCTTCAACTTGTTCCGCTATGATCTCTGCCTGACGGTGACGCCCGAAAACTTGGTCGCGGCGCGGCGATGGGTCGGCTACACCACCTGCCTGACCCGCCACGAGGCCGGGCCGTGCCTCGACCGGATCGATCTCGCCGGGCATCGCCGTCTGCTCGACCTGGGCGGCAACAGCGGCGAGTTCGCAGCGCAGGCCTGCGCCCGGGCGGGACATCTCGAGGCCACCGTCGTCGACCTTCCCGTGGTCTGCGCCCTCGGCCGCGAGAACCTCGCGGACAGGCCCGAAGCATCGCGCGTCGTGTTCCGCCCCGCCGACATGCGCCGCGACCCGCTGCCAGAGGGCCATGACCTTGTGACCTTCAAGTCGGTTCTGCACGACTGGCCCGATCCAGACGCGTTCGGCCTGATCGCCAAGGCGGCGGCCGTGCTGGCGCCTGGGGGCAGCCTCGTCGTATTCGAGCGGGCGCGCCTGGCGTTGCGGGAGCGGCGGACGGACTACGCCAGCGCGGCCAACCTCGTGTTCGAGCCATTCTTCCGCGAGGCAAACCTTTATCGGGACGCGCTCGACCGGGCGGGGCTCGTTGCGGTGTCGACGGAGACTGTGATGCTGGAAACCCCGTTCCACCTGGTCCGGGCGCGCAAGCCGGGGCGGGCGCCTTGACAGCGGCCTTCGTCGTAGCCGTCTGCGGCCCGCCCGGAAGCGGCAAGTCGAGCGTGTCCCGCGCGCTGGCCGCGCGGCTCGGAAATGCGCCCGTGATCGCCTATGATGCCTACGAGCGCATCACCGCGTGGCCGCCCGCGCGCGTCGCCGCCTGGCATGCGGCGGGGGCCTCCTACGACGCGGTCCCGACGCCCGGCCTCGCCGAAGACCTCGCCCGCCTGCGCCATGGTGAGCCGGTGGCGGACCGGGTGGGCGGCGGCGTCCTGCAGGCGCGCGCGTCGGCCGGCGGGCGGCGGACCATCGTGTTCGACACCCTGCTCGGGCGGGCCAACGCGGCCACCGGCGCTCTCGTCGACCACCTCGTCTGGCTCGACCTTCCTCCCGATCTCGCCCTGGTGCGGAAGCTGCGGGCGCTGCTGTCGGCGATGCCGGATGCGGGCGCGCTCGCCGACTACCTCGCCCATTACGAGACCCTGCTGCGCCCGACCTACGCCGTCCAGCGCGACCGGGTGCGACCGGACGCCGATCAGATCCTCGACGCGACGGCGCCGGTCGAGAGCCTGGCGGGCGCCGTCGCCGCAGCCGTCGCAGGGAGCCTGCAATGACCCGACGCATCGTCATCGCGGGAGGCGGGCTCGCCGGATGGATGACGGCGGCGCACCTGCGCCGCGTCCTGCGCCGGGCCGGCTGGAGCGTGACCCTCGTCGCGCCGCGCCGGCGGCCATCGGGGCCGTCGGCCCTGGCTACGGGGCCGGACCTGACGCGGGCTCTGCGCGCCTCCGACATCGACGAGACGATTTTCATGCGCCGCAGCGGCGCGACCTACCGGCTGGCGAGCCGGTTCACCGATTGGTTCCAGCCCGGAGCCGGGCATTGGTTGCCTTTCGGCCCATGCGGACCGCGCCCGAACGGGTTCGATCTGTTCCACTTCTGGCTGAAGCATCACCTGGCCGGCACCACTGCGACAGCCTATGCCGATCACGCCCTGCAGGCGCGGATGGCGGCTCTCCGGCTCGGCCCAACGCGGGCCGATGGCGCCTCATCCGTGATCGAGGCCGGCGATTACGGCTATCACGTCGACCGGGAGGGTATGATCGGCTTCCTGCGCGATCTCGCCCTCTCGGAAGGGGTGCGCGCGGTGGAAGGCCGGATCGAGGGCGTGCGCCGGGACTTCGGGGGCGACGTCGCAGGCCTTGCCGTCGCGGGCGGGCGCTCGATCGAGGGCGACCTGTTCCTCGACTGCACCGGCTCCGCCGCATTGCTGATCGGCGACGCCCTCGGCGAGCCCTGGGAGGAGGCCAGCCCGGCCCATCACAGCGTGAGCTTGGCGCTGCCGATCGATCCGGCCCGCACCCCCGCGACGGAATACCGAGGCGTCGCCGACGGCTGGATCGAGACCATCCCGCTCGCACGCAGCACCGTCGCCACCTTCCACTACGACGCGCGCGACACGAGCGGCGAGGCGGCGCTCGCACGCCTGCACCCCGCGGGGGAAGCCGGTGTCCCGGTCTCGCACCGGGCGATCGTCGCCGGGCGCCGCGCGCGCAGCTGGCGGCGCAACGTGCTGGCCATTGGGGACTCAGCCCGCGCGGGCGAGCCGCTGCTCGGTCTCGACCTGCACCGCATCCTGCGGGCGGTGGAAAGCCTCGTCGACTTCCTCCCCTACGGTGTCGGCGAGACGCATCTGCGCCACGCCTTCAACGCCCGCATGGCGGAGCTCGACGCCGGCCTGCGCGACGCGACCGCCCTGCACTATCGGCTCGGTCGCCGGCCCGAGCCGTTCTGGACCCGGGCCCGCGACGACGCGCCGGGTGGCGCCCTGCCGGAACGGCTCGACCTCTACGAGATGGCCGGGCGGATCGAGGCCCCGCAAGGAATCGGCTTCGACGAGACCGCCTACTATCACACCCTCGCCGGAGCCGGCCTGCTGCCTCGCCGTGCTTACGCCCCAGCCGACCTCGTCGACGCCCGGGAGAGTGCCCGCTTCCTGGCAGCGGTGCAGGCGCGCACCGAAGCCCTCGCCACCGCCTTCGCGCCGCATGCGCGCGCACTCGAACGCATCCATGGTGGCGCGCTGCCCGCATCCCCGGCGATCTCGGCGTCCCTGCGACCACCGGCTCCCGCGCACGATCCGCTGGCGAACCTGCGGCGCTCGGAGCACGGCACCCGCCTGATCGATGCCGTCCTCGCCCTCGGCCAGCCCTTCGGGCACGAGCATTCGGTGAAGGCGAGCGCCGGCGTGCTGCAGGCGGACCGCTACCTCCTGAGCCTGCACCGCACCGCCCTGGGTCTCGATCCCAGCCACACGCTGGACCGGGTGGCGGCCGGCCTCGGCCTTTCCGCGGGCGCGCGCGCCGAGGCGGCAGCCGCCATCGCGGGCGCCGACATCGTGCATCTCGGCTTCGAGGACGGACCGTCCGGTCCGCTCTACAAGCTCTACGTCGAGTGGTCGTCGGAGGCCGACCGGGTCTGGCGCGAGGGAGCCGCGGCGCAGGGCGGCGCGTCGATCCTCGTCCACCGCGCCTACAAATGGCGACCACTCGACGACGCGCCACCGGTGGTGACGCTCTACCGCTGGCCGCGGGTGCGCACGCCCGACGAGATCGCGGCGCGCCTGGCCTGCCTGGGCGAGGCGGCCGGCGGCGCCTTCACGCGGCGCCTCGCCGACGCGATCCTCGACGTGGTGCGCCGGCAGGGTACAGGCCTGCCGCACTACCTCGAGGCCGCGGAAGAGCCCGGACCGCGCCTCTCCTACGACCTCAACCTCTACGCGGCCGGGCTCAAGCTCGGCGCGGTCGCGCCGATCCTGCGCGACGCCTTCGTCGCGGTCGGCGTTCCGGTGGGCGAGGCGGAGCGCATGCTGGCCGCGCGGCAGGAGGAAGATCTCGGCCACGTCGCCTCCGGGCTCGGGCGCGACGGGCGCCCCTTCGTCACCGTCTATTCCGGGGTGCGGGCCGCATGAGCGCGCGCCTCGAATGGGCCGCCCCGGGCGACCGCTACGCCGATTACTGCCTGTGGGACTACGAGCCCCTGGGGCCGGTCTCCGGGCGCCTGCGGCCGTCGACCCTGCTCTGGCAGTCCCTCGCCGTGGCGGGGGCACCGCCGCGGCTCACCGCGATCTGCGAGGTGCTGCGCGCCGGCCTCGGACCCGGGCGCACGGTCTGGGGCGCCAAGCACGGCCCCGGCCAGACGACATGGGAGCTCTATTTTTACGACTACGCCCGGCTGCAACGCGAGGTCTCGATCGAGCGCTTGGCGGCGATCCTCGCGCCGTTCGCCCCCTGCGTGCTCCCGGACGTCTCGGCGCGGCCGTACTTCATGGTCTCGCTCGACCTCGACGCGGCGCTCGGCCTGGGCGCCCGGGGCGTCGACCGGTTCAACGTCTACCTCGGCAACCCCGGCAGCAGCGTCTCCTCCGGCCTGTCCTACGCGCTGACCCGGGACGGCCTCGCCTTCGACAACCTCTACAGCTTCTTCGACGCGCGCGCCGAGCGCGAGGCCATCGCCGCCAAGCTCGCCTGCTCGGCCCATCTCGACCTGCCGGGTCTCGACCTGGACGCCCTGCTCTGGCCGGAGCTGATGGCGTGTGGGGTCGTGGTCGTGGCCAACAAGCGCGCCTGCGACGGCCTGTACTTCTCGCGCATCACCGTCGACCAGCTGCTGCTGTTCATGGAACGCCTCGCCTATCCGGAAGCGATCACGGGGTTCGTCCGGGACAACCGCCGGCGGCTCGACCACCTCCTCTATGATGTCGGCATCGACTACGTGCAGACCGACGGCCGTCCCGAGATCGTCAAGAGCGCCTATTATGGCCTGCTCTGACGGACCGCGGGCGGGCCGGGGCTTGGAAGGGCCGAACATGGGACGCTTCGACCACTCGGCCTACGTCTCCTTGACGATGGAGTTCCGCTGCAACCTCAAATGCGTACATTGCATGATTGAGGGCACGATGGACCGTCTCGCGCCGGAATCGGACCGGCACTTCGAGGCGGTCCTGGCGCTCAACGCTCGTGAGCGGCGCTGGACCGGCCTGATCCTCACCGGCTCCGAGATCACCCTGCGGCGCGACCTGCCCGACCTCGCCCGCCGCGCCCGCGCCAGCGGCTTCGCGCAGGTCCGTATCCAGACGCACGGGATGCATCTCGGCCAGCCGAGCTATTGCCGCACGCTGGTGGCCGCCGGCGTGAACGAGTTCTTCGTCAGCATCGCCGGGTCCGATGCGGTCAGCCACGACGGGCTGACCCTGGTGCCCGGCTCCTTCGACAAGGCCGTGCGCGGCATGGAGACTCTCGATGCGATCCCGGGCGTGACGACCCTGACCAACACCGTGGTGACCGAACGCAGCTACCACCTGCTGCCGGGCATCGTCGAGCGCCTCGCCCATCTCGAGCGCCTCGCCCAGATGGAGTTCTGGGTCTACTTCCCGATGTCGGAACGCGACGAGAAGGGCCTGGTCGCCCGCCATGCCGACGTGCTGCCCTATCTGCGCGAGGCGGTGATCCGCGCGCGCGAACTCGGGCGCGCCGTCGAGGTGAAGAACTTCCCGCAATGCCTGCTCGGCGACCTCGGCGACAGCCTGGTGAACGCGCAGCCGGAGTTGCACATCGACGACGCGTTCTGGCGGGAGTTCGAGCGCAACGGTTTCTATCAATGCGTCCATCGCGACGCCTGCGCCTCCAAGGAATGCCTCGGGCTCAACACCGCCTACATCGCCCGCTTCGGCACCGAGGCCGAGGCGCTGGCGCCCATCCGGGACGTCGCCCCCCTTCCCGGCCTCAGGGCGCGACCTGGCTCCACCACTGACCCACGATCTCAGGGCTCGTGATCTGGGACCGGGCGGCGCGCTCGACCTGCTCCGCCCGATAGTCCCGCGCGGTCATGCCGAAGCGGGTGCGGAAGCTGCGGCTAAAATGCGCGTCGCTGTTGAAGCCGAACTCCGCGGCCAGCCGCGACAGGCGCCGCATCTCCAGGGGGTCGCACAGCGCCGCCTGCACTGCGAGGAGCCGGCGTTCCTGCACGTAGCGCATGATGCCGCCGTGCCCGGAGAACAGGCGGTAGAGCGTGGCGCGCGAGATCCCGAGTTCCGCCGCCAGCCATTGCGGCGAAAGCTTCGGCGAGGCGAGACTGCCGCGCACCGCCGCCTCGGCCAGGGTGAGGAGCGTGCGGTCGGCGACCGCGTCGTCGGCGTGGGCGCAGTCCCCGGCCGGGTCGAGCACCCGGTGGAGGAACGCGACGGTCTGGTCAACCGTCTCCTCCGCCATGTCCTGCGTGATCTGGGCGCTGCGTTCCCGAAGCGAGGCGACGTGGGCGGCGAGCAGCCGGTTGCGGCGCCCCTCCAAGCGTGGCGTCAGCCCCTCCAGCGGCAGTCCCCTGAGGAGCTTCCGTGGGACAATCAGCGACACGGTGTCGGAGGCCGCCGCGCGGGTCCGCACCTGCTCTTTGAGGTCGATCACGGCGACGTGGCCGGACCAGACCGTCGTATGCTTCCGGGTGACGAGCCCGTCGAAGCCGCCGCTGTTATAGAGGTGGAACAGGATGTGGTCCGGCGTGCAGCCGACGCGGGCCTCGTCTCGGACGAAGTCCTGCGCGTTGAACACCACCCGCGCGACGATGATCTCATTGATCACCACTCCGGTGGCCGAGCCGACCGGAACCTGCGGTTCATCGCCGTAGGCGCGCGGCTCGAAGAGCGGCGCGATCACTTGGCTCCAAATCTCGCTGGCTTCCCGCCGAGACAGGCCCGTCGTCACATAGTGGAGTTGGGGCAGAAGTGACACGCCGCAGAAGTCCTAGTCTTCGTTTTTATTCGTACTTCAAGTCTTGCGGCAAACACCAGCGACCTAGCGCTCACGTCGTCGCGCGCTGTATCAGGCAAGAGTAGTACGATCGAACGATTTGCCAAACAGATCCGAGCCAGTCCATTCAGAGCGCCCCAAGGACTGCTTTGTTCGATATGTTGTCGAAAAGCAACGGCTGTCTTGAAAAAGCAACTTTACGCCGGCTCGGCAATCTGTGCGATCTTGCACAAACCAATGGCCACGCTCGATGTTGCCGAGTCATGGATAGGCGGAGCGCGCCAACGACAGAAAGGCCGATTCGTTGCCTGGTCTTCGTGGATCTGAGACGCACGATCAAACAAAAATCGGAGCGCACCCTCCGCACCGCAACGCGACGCTGTTATGGGATGCTCAAGCGTAACACCGAACGCGTCGGGGGACATAGGCGATGACGAAGCAGCTTCTGATCTATGAGAGGGCCGTTCCCGTCACGCGTCAGCGGCACGGGTCCTGGTCTATCAAGGCAGGGGCGAGCTACGACTTCGCGCGTGAGGTAAACTCCGTTCCGCTGATGGTCGCAGAGTTCGCCAACTCCGCCTCCGAGTACGCCATCGTATTCGGCGGCGCCGCCGGCGAGGTGATCCCGGTGGCCCTGCTCGGCATCCGCGACGGCGAGAACCTCTACGTCAACGAGGGCGGCACCTGGACCGGTAAGTACGTGCCGGCCTTCCTGCGGCGCTACCCGTTCGTCTTCTCCAGCGACAGCGCCACCGATCCGGACGCCGTGTTCACCCTCTGCGTCGACGAGGATTTCTCGGGCTGCAACGACGACGGGCGCGGCGAGCGGCTGTTCGACACCGAGGGCGAGCGCACGCAGTATCTGCAGAACGTGCTGGGCTTCCTCCAGGCCTATCAGGTCCAGTTCCAGCGCACGAAGCAGTTCGTCGCCAACCTGGAGTCCCTCGGCCTTCTGGAGCCGATGCAGGCGCAATTCACCCTGCGCACCGGTCAGCGCTCGACGCTGTCGGGCTTCAGCGTGGTGAATCGCGAGCGTCTCAAGGCGCTGCCGGCGGACAAGCTCGCGGCGCTGATGCAGGCGGACGAGCTGGAGCTGATCTACCAGCACCTGGGTTCGCTCGCGAACCTCACGCCGATCGCCGAGCGCATCGGTGTGCCGGCCCCCGCCGCGGCCGAGCCCGAGACGGCGCCCCCGGCGCCCGGCGACTTCGAGACCAGCGGCAGCGCCTGACGGCCGCCGGAGGGGCCGGCAGGGTCCTTCCCCGACGACGAGCGGCGCGCCTGAACGGCGTGCCGAGATCTCTTCCGGATTGTCGATGCCCCGGAGTCCGAGCCCTTCCCCAAGCGGGATGCGCGGACCCCGGACCATAGACGGCCCAGGCAGGGTGCCACGTCGGCATGCTGCACGCCTGGAGAATGCGCGATGTCGTTCCCGTTCAAGTCGGAAGGCTTCTGGGGCCCGCTGTTCCGCCGCCGCGACCGCGCACGGCAGGTCGAGCGGGTGGAGCCGTCGCGGCCGAAGCGGGCGACCAAGCGCGACCTCATCGCACGCCTCAAGGCGAAGACGGATCGCGCCTTCGCCCGCGACCGGCTGATCTTCGATCCGCTGGAGCCGCGCGTCCTGCTCGACGGGACGAACACCTACCAGATCAACGCCCCGTTGGATTCGGCGACGCATGAGCATCAGGTGCTCGTGCAGATCGTAGAGACGAACGCGGCCGCGACGACGAACGCCGGCAAGGTCCAGCAGATCCAGGTCTTTGACTATACCAATGGCGTGAAAGGCAGTCGGCTCGACAATTTCGGCGCGATCACGTCGAACAACACCGCGTTCACCATTGCAGGCACGGCCGAGAAGGACCGCATCACCGTCGATGTCGATTCCTTCAGGCTGCTGACCGGCCCCAAGCCGACGTTGACGTTCTCCGACGCCACGAGCGGCGACGGCGATACGGTCGCGCTGCTGAATACGCAGACGGGCGCCACCCAGCAGGGGGGCGCGTTCCTCCTCAGCAGCAAGGATAGCGGGAAGGTCGCGTCCGGCGACTTTACGGCAGACTTCGGCAACATCGAGAATCTGGTCGGCGCGGCTGGCGGCGACGACGCCCTGAAGATCGGCGCCAGCGGCCAGCTCACCGGCACGTTCGGGGGCGGCAAAGGCAGCCTGCAGCTCGACCTCTCGTCGGCAGTGACCGGCAATCTCGACGCAACGCTGGCGGCTGCATCGAGCACCTTCACGCTCACATCGGCCGCCACCTTCGGCAGCCTCGCCTTCACCGCTCCGACGACGAATTTCGGCGTCCTGCTCGGCGACGGCGACGACACGCTGCACCTGGCCACCCTGCCGCCTGCCGCGTCCTTCAGCGTGACCGGCGGCGCGGGCGTCGATACCATCGCCTTCGACCAGAACATCAGCTCCGCCGGCAACCTGAACCTGACCTTCAACGGCGGGACCGGCAACGACGTCATCAACCTCAACAGCAACCTGTCGGTCGGCAACCTCGCCCTCGCCTTCAACGGCGGCAGCGGCACGAACACGCTGAACGTCGGGGCCAATGCTCAGATCACGGCGACCGGCACCGTCACGATCGTCGCGGATTCGACCCTGACGCCCGTGCTCGCCACGAGCGGCAACGACCGCTCGACGCCGAATTCGACGGCGAACATGGCCGTCACCATCAACCAGGGCGCGCTGATCAGCGGCACGTCCGTGGCCATCGCCGTCAGCAGCCACACCACCGTCACGGACGACGCCCCGGCGAATACGCAGACGCTGTCGGTGAACACGACCGGCCTCGCGACGCTGGCCCTGAACGGCACGGTGACCGCGACGAACGGCGACGCGGCGCTGACGGCCGACGTCGTCAACAGCATCACGCTGACGTCCTCGGCCTCCTCGCAGCTCAAGCGCATCACGCCGACCGAGACCAATACGGCGACCATCGCGGTCGGCGCGGGCGGCGCGGTCAACGGCGGCACCGTCAAGCTCGCCGCCAGCACCACGGCGACGGTGAACGTCCAGGCACTCGGCCTCGTGCTGCCCGGCGCCGGCACCTTCACGGACGCGGCCAAGAACACCGGCGACGCGGCCAAGTCCGTCGCCAAGGGCGAGGCGAGCCTCGCGGACGTGTTCACGCCGGCCGAACTCGCCGTCGAAGGCGTGGTGAAGAAGGCCGAGACGACGATCACGAACGTCACGAGCGTCTCGGTGGATCCGACCGCCCGCATCCGCCAGACCGGCAGCGCAGCGATCGCCGGTGGCGATCCGGCCGCGCCCGTCTCGGTGCAGCTTTCGGCCAAGGATACGACCAACACGAGCACGACGCTCGTGGCGAAGGACGGCGCGTCCATCCCGGTCCTCGGCTCGATCCTCAACCTGTTCGCGCTGACGGGCGACCAGACGCTGAAGCGGACGACGAGCGTCGACGTCGGCACGCCGAGCACCGGAACGCTGCCCAGCGCCGCGCCCGGCGCGACCGACCCGGCAGTGATCGCCGCGGCCGGCAACGCGGCGCTCCAGGCCGCCAACAGCGGCTCGGCGGTGGTGCACATCCGCGCCGCCACCGACAAGACCAAGACGACGACCGACGCGAGCGGGAACCAGACCTCGACCTTCGACGGCGCCGGCACCGGCGAGGAGGACACCGACACCTCGCTGCCGGCCCCGATCAAGGCCGGCTCCGCGCAGATCACCGCGAACGACACCGTCCGCGTCGCCGTGCGCGGGGTCGCGATCACCGGTGCGTCGATCCGTGCCGCCGCGACCAACGACACGACGCTCGAAGCCCGCGCGATCCAGGCCCGCAACCTCATCGCCGGTTCGACCACCGCGAAGGCCGAGACCGCGCGCCTGACGGCGACCAACGGCGGCGTCTCGATCGTGGCGATGGACGCCACCTCGGCCCAGGCCATCGCCGAGCCGATGGAGCTCGGCTCGATCCAGGAGACGCAGACCGATCAGCAGAAGGCGGACAGCGAGCTGATCGGCATCGCCCGCGGCTCGGCGATCAACACCACCGAGCGCGACATCACCGCCACGATCGCCGATTCCACGGTGAGCGCGTCGACCGACGTCACGCTGACCGCCGAGAACGCCCTCGGCCTCGTCGCCAACGCGCAGGCTTCCGCCGTCTCGTCGAAGGTGGGCGTCGCCGGCTCGTATGCCGTCAACGTCGTGCTCGGCAACACGCTCGCCACGATCTCGGGCACGACCGCCCGCGTCACGGCCGCGACGGGCGACGTCACCGTCACCGCGGGCGACGTCTCGACGATCGATTCGCGCGTGCAGACCACCGCCGAGAACGCCGCAAAGGCTGGCGGCACGGCCATCGGCGGCGCGGCCGCCTTCAACATCGTCGGCTACAAGCTCGACGGCATCGCAACGAGCGCCCTCGCGGACAAGATCGTCGGCGCCGCCGTCGACGCGCTGCTCGGCACGAGCTTCTTCTCGACGATGGCGACCCAGGCGATCCGGGCCCGCATCGAGGCCGCGACCGTCACCGCCACCACCGGCGCCGTGGGCGTCAACGCCGTGAGCGCGGGCACCGTCAACGCGACGGTCAGCAACACCGTGACCGTGAAGACGCCGGAGCAGAGCGCGTCGGCACAGGCCAAGGCCGCCGCCAAGCAGAACGCGCTGTCGAACGCTCGCGGCACCACCCCAACGACCTCGGCGAACGTCGTCAGCGACGCGAGCTCGCGCAGCATCGGCGGCATCCTTGCCACGAACCGGATCGCGCGCTCGGCCACGGCCGAGGTGATCGCGATCGTCCAGGGCACCACCGTCGGCGCCCCGACGATCACCAGCGGCGGCACGCTCGGCGTCCACGCCGCCGATACCGCGACGATCAACTCCAACGTCAAGCTCGTGGCCTCGAGCCAGGCGGCCAGCGACGGCGGCCTGCCGGGCAAGGAGCCGCAGATCGAGTCCGACTACAAGACGAGCGCAGGCTTGGTCTCGCTCAAGCTCGGCGAGCGCGTGGCGGTGACCTTCGCCAATCTCGCCGGCTTCGACCCGATCGTCACGTCGACGAAGGCGGACCTGCTCAAGAGCCGGCTGCCCTCGACGACGTCGGACGCCCAGTCCGGCAAGGCGGCGACGCCGGCCTCGAACACGAAGTCGATCAAGCAGGGCGACGTGGTGCTGATCAGGCCCGGCTTCCCGGAGGGCCAGGGCACGGTCGGCACCTACTACCGCTACAAGTCCGCGACGACGGGGGCGGGCGACACGATCGACCTCAGCAAGGCGAACTTCACCGACACGACGCTCTGGCAGGCGATCGGCATGAAGGGCGCCGTCTACGCCTACATGGGTCCCGACTCGACCGACGACGCCAGCAAGGTCGATCTCAAGGCGGCGAACTACACCGACCTCAACCTCTGGCGCCCGGTCGGGCAGAGCGAGGCGAAGCCGGCGAGCCCGACCGGCTCCGGCGGCACCGCCGCGGGCGGCATCATCGTGCGCAACGAGATCCGCGGCGGCGTCACGGCCACCGTCGGCAACGCGACCGTGCAATCGGGCAGCGTCGCGGTCTCGGCCGACCGCAGCGCCACCATCACCGCGACGACCGATGCCACCGTTGAGGCCATCGCGACGGTGCGCGAGCAGACGGGGACCGACGGCACGAACGGCGCCGGCACCGGCACCCCCAGCACGATTCCCGGCCAGACCTCGGCCTTCGACAAGCCCGCCGCCACCGGCAGCCAGCAGAACTCGCGCTCGACCGCCCTCGCGATCAATGCCGTGATCGCGTCGAATACGATCCTTTCGTCCGCCAACGCCTCGATCGGCGACTCCACCGTCACGACGACCGCGACCGGCGACGGTTCGGTCTCGGTCACTGCCTCCACCGACGGTTCGATCACGGCGACCGTCAACGCGCAGACGACCGCCGTCTCGAACGGTGCCATGGGCACCGGTGCGGCGACGGGCCAGGCGACGGCGCCGACGACGACCGCCAAGGCCGCCGGCGTGCAGCTCGCCTTCAACGCGGTCGGCTACGACAGCAGCAACGTCGGCTTCGACACGCTCGACGCGCTGGCCGGCACGAACCTCACCTCGCCCTCGACCGCGCAGGCGAGCGCCACCATCACCAACAGCACCGTGACCGCGGTCGGCGTCGTCACCGCCGCCGCGACCGCCTCGGGCGTGATCGACGCGACGCTCGGCAACAAGGTCAGCGCCGCGGCCAAGAGCGCCAGCGCCGACGCGCTCGCGGTCGCCGGCATCATCGCCATGAACCGCGTGAGCGGCGCCGCCCAGGCGGCGATCGACGGCGGCAACAAGACCGACAGCACCCGCAAGGCGGTCACCGGTACGGACGTGACCGTGTCGGCCACGGATTCCGTCTCGATCGACTCGACCACCACGGTCGGCGCCTCCGCCAAGGCGGTCAAGGCCGGCTCCGTCACGGGCGCCGACCCGAGCCCGGAGGCGCTGCTCGGCCAGTACGACTACACGACCTCCTCCGGCTCCCGGAAGGTGACCTTCGGCCAGAAGATCCGCCTCGGCGACGCCTGGAAGGGCACGGGCACGGCCGGCGCCGTCTACCAGTATGTCGGTCCCGACTTCGACGCGGCGCTCGATCTCGGCAACGCGACCGCGACGGATGCGCGCCTGAATTTCGGCGACTTCGCCTACTGGAAGAAGCTCGACGCCGCCAACGTGGTGCCGGGCGGCACCACCGGCTCGCAGCCGCGGCCCGGCAGCGTCACGACGCCCGCCATGGAGCCGTCCTCGAAGGGCTTCGGCGCCGTGGTCTCCCGCAACGACGTGTCGGGGCGTGCCGAGGCCAAGATCGTCAACACCGTGCTGACGGCGACCGGCGACGTGGCGGTGACCGCGGCGTCGAACGGCTCGATCCAGGCGCTCGATGCCAGCACGATCTCGGGCGGCACCGCCGCCAACGGCGTGCTCGTCACCAACACCGTCCAGAACGGCGCCTCGGCCTACGTCCAGGACAGCACCGTCAGGGGCGGCGGCCTGACGGTCGCGTCGACGAACGCGTCCGACATCGACGCCAGCGCCAAGGGCTCGGTCGCGGGCGAGACCACGGCCATCGGCTTCACGCTGGCCTTCAACACCGTCGGCTACGCGTCGCAGAACCCGCTCTTCATGGCGGTCGATGCGATCGTCGGCGATCCCCTGATCGCGACCGCCCTCGGTGCCGAGGCGTCCGCGGGCGCCAAGGCCTACGTCACCGGCGCGACCGTGACGGTGGCCCGCGACGTCGCCGTCACCGCCGACAGCCGCGCGCAGATCAAGGCGGTCGCCGGCAACGAGGTGAAGCAGGCCGACACCGCGAGCACCGTCTACAAGGCCGAGACCGGCGCCAAGGGCATCTCCGCCGGCGCGGTGCTCGCCTCGAACAAGGTGAGCGCGAAGGCCGAGGCCTATATCGGAGCGGCGACCGAGTCCGACACGGCGCCCGCGAGCCCGGCGGCGACCGTCACCGCCACCGGCGGCAGCGTGACCGTGTCGGCGCAGAACCGCGCCGGCATCACGTCGAGCAGCACGATGATCGGCTCGTCGGCCGTCTCGGGCACGGTGGCGGCGCTGGCCAAGCAGGCCGCCGCCACCGCGCTGACGATCTACGATTACACCACCAAGTCCGGCCAGAAGGATCTCAAGGCGGGCGACCGGGTTCGGCTGGCCAACGACTACACGCTGCCCACCGGGTCCAGCACCAGCACCACCACGACGCTGGAGGACGACGCGAAGGTCTTCGCCGGCCGCGTCTTCATCTATGTCGGGACGGGCGCCTCGGGCGTAAACCTCGCGACCGCCGACTACAGCGACACCACGAAGTGGTACGCGGTCGCGGAAGGCGCCACCGTCGCCACGACGGCGGCCCCGGCCGGCACGACTGGCACCACGACGACCAAGACGACCGATGCGACGGCGGGCACGGAGACGACCACCGTCACCTCGGCGACGGGCACCACCGCGGTGACCCGCACCGTCGTCGACAAGGCCCGCTATTCGTCCAAGGACGGCTATCAGTACATGATGGCCGGACAGAGCGTTCTGTTCTCGCGCAACGACAACGTGTCGAAGGGCGAGAAGGGCACGGTCTACATCTGGCGCGGGGCCGACAACACCAAGGTCACGCTGAACGGCGCCGACTACACCACCGACGATTGGATGCCGGCGCCGGCCAAGACCGTGATGCCGTCGCTGGACAAGGTGGCCGATCCCAAGCCGCCGGCCGCTCCGACCGCCGCCCCGGCCACCGGGTCGACGGATCCCGTTCCGACCGCCCGGACGCCCGCCTCCTCGTCCAAGGCCTTCGGCGGGTTGATCGTCTTCAACGAGGTAACGAGCGGCGCGAGCGCCCGGATCACCGATGCCCTCGTCACCGGCCATGTCGACCTGACGGTCGCGGCCAAGGATGCCGCCGACATCTCGGCCACCGTCGTCTCGACAGTCACCGCCTCGGGCGGCACCTCGTTCCAGTCGAGCACCGGAACGGCCGGGACCAGCGGCGGCATGGGCGGCGGCACCCTGATCGCGGGCAACGGCATCGCCACGACGAACGTCGTGCGCAGCGGCGCCGTCGCGAGCGTGCTGCGCGGCACGATCGAGGCCACCACCGGCGACCTCAGCGTCACCGCCGTCAACACCGACGGCATCGACGCCACGCTGCGCGCCGCCTCCGCCACCTCGGGCGGCAGCCAGGGCGGCGTCTCCGCCGCGGTGACGCTCGCCTTCAACTCGGTCGGCTACCAGACCCAGAACCTCCTCTTCAACACGCTCGACGCGCTGATCGGCTCGCCGACCCTCGCCGACGCCTTCGGCGGCGAGGTCGGATCGGGCGCCAGGGCGACGATCGTGAAGTCCTCCGCCCAGGCGGGTGGCGACCTCACCGTGTCCGCCAACTTCGCCGCCAAGATCAACGCGACGGTGAGCAACGCGGCCCAGTCCTCGACCGATTCGATGAAGGGCTCGGGCGGCACGGGCTTCGGCCTGGTCCTCGCCTCGAACAAGGTCAGCGGCAGCGCCACGGCGCGCATCGACAACACGGGCGCCACCGGCCTCACGGTGCGCGCCGGCGACGCGATCTCGGTGCTCGCCACCGACGCGGCGGGCATCGCCTCGAACGTGCAGATCGTGACGAGCTCCACCGTCGTGAAGACGGCCGGCGGCACGCCGACGAACCAATCGAAGCTCAACAAGTTCCTGCCGTCCGACTATTCGACCAATCCGAACGAGGTCCAGTCGGCCACGATCCAGTCGAACCTGATCAAGAACCGCAAGGATCTGCTGCCCGACGAGGTCAACGCTCTCGAAGACAAGGTCTGGGCCGAAGTCACGCGCGTCAAGGGCCTCATCGCCGACGTGCAGGCGCAGCCCGCCAAGCTTGCCAAGGAACTCGAACAGTTCCAGCTCCAGTTCAAGGACCGCGCGAACGCGTCCGAATACTTCACCGGGATCCAAACGGCGCTCATCGCCCAGTTGAAGACCGCCGCGGCCCGGGTGCCGAGCACCGACACGACCGGCCTCGCCAAGCGGCTCACCGACGCCGCGACCGATCTCGACACGCAGACGAAGGTCGGCGTGCTCAACAACACGGCCGGCGACACCGCGCGCGATACCGCCTTCAAGGTCGCCTCCGAGGCCGCGCGCCGCGGCTACCTCGACGACGCGTCCCTGCGCGCCAGCGCCGACGCCTACCAGAAGGTCGTGGGCGAGACGATCGGCCGCCAGGTCGCCGTCGACAGGACGGTGTTCGACGCCGCCGCGCAGATCGTGAAGCTCAAGACGGCCCTCGACGACTTCCTGAAGCCGTTCGGCGTGAGCACCGACAGCATCGCCATCCTCGACCTGTCCGCCTACGGCCAGGTCCCGCAGACCGCCAACAAGCAGGACGTCGCCTTCGGCACGCGGGTGCGCATCGCCGACGGCTACGCCAAGCCGACCTACAAGACCACGGACACCACCGCCGTCACGATCAAGGCCGGCGACACCGTCCAGGACACCACGTCCGGCACCGTCTACAAGTACATCGGCACGTCCCCGCTCACGAAGCAGCAGCCGAGCCTGCTCACCCTCGGCGACAAGACCAGCTGGGCGGCGATCGGCAAGGCGGACAGCTACAAGGCCGGCGACATCTTCGTCTACATGGGTGGATCGACCACGAACCTCGATCTGGCGGCGACCGACTTCACCGACAAGTCGCTCTGGAAGCGTGCGCTCGACTCGAACTTCATTCCGGACGCGCTGGTCCTGCCGAGCACCGGAAGCGGCAGCACGGGCAGCACCGGCGCGTCCCCGACCGTCGCCGCGCCCGCGACGGCGAACGATCCGCCGCCGACCGGAGACCCGTCCTCCGGCAACGCGGCCGCGACCGGCACCGTGAAGCCGCAATCGGCGAGCGCCCTCGCCATCGGCGGCCTCGTCGTGCTCAACAGCGTGCACGGCGACGCGATCGCCCAGATCACCGGCGTCACCGCGACGACCACGAACGGCGCGATCACGGTCTCGGCCACCGAGACCGCCACCATCGTCGCGACCGCCGACAGCGCCGCTACCGTGAAGTCGGCCAACTCCTACAAGCAGACCGGCGGGGCCGGCACGGGCTCCGCGGCGCCCGCCAGCGGTACCACAACCGACCCGACGGCCGGCGCGAAAACGCAGACCCGCAGCCTCGCGCTCGGCGGCGTCATCGCCACGAACGCCGTGCTCGGCACGGCGACGGCCGAGATCGTCGGCAGCACCGTCCGTGGCGGCGGCGGCGTGGCGGTGAACGCGCTCAACACGGCCTCGATCGACGCGACGAACAAGTCCGCGACCACCAGCGACCAGGGCGCGGTCTCGATCACCCTCGCCTTCAACACGATCGGCTGGAAGGACCAGAACGTCCTGTTCCGGGCCGCCGACCTGATCACCGGGCAGCCCCTGATCCAGCAGGGTCTGAACAGCGACGCGACCCCGTCCGGCGCCAGCGCCCGGATTCTCGCGAGTAGCGTGACCACGGATGCCGGCACGCTCGCCGTCACCGCGCGCTCGGACGCGACGATCAACGCGGCGCTCACCAACAAGGCCAGCGCCTCGAACGCCGTCCTCAAGGACGCGAGCACCTACGCGGTGGGCGTCGCCCTCACCGGCAACATGGTCAACGCGCGGGCGCGCGCCACGATCTCCGACACCCTCGACGACGCGACGACCGGCACGAGCCGGATCGATGCCGCCGGTGCGCTGTCGGTCTCGGCGACGAGCAACGGCACGATCACCTCGACGAACGCGCTCTCCTCGCTGGCCAGCCTGACCAAGCCGAGCGTGCTGGAGGACTTCGCCGGCAAGATCCTCGGCGACTACGACTACACGACGAAGTCGGGTACCCAGACCGTCAAGTTCGGCGACACCGTCTACGCGAAGGTCAACGGCAAGGACACGATCTACGTCTACGATGGCTCGACGACGACGGTCGATCTCGCGGCGGAAACCTTCAGCGAGGCGAATTCATGGCGGGTGAACAACCTGCAGGAATTCATGAAATTCCTGCCTCCGGGCGTGCTGAACCTCGGCGAGAGCAAGGACACCAGCGGCCAGTCCACGGCTCCGGCGGGCGGCTCGACCTCCGCCTCCGCCAGCAAGGGCACGAAGCCCTACGCGGTCGGCGTGAGCGGCATCCTCGTCAGCAACGACGTGCGCAGCACCGCCGCGGCGAGCCTGCTCGACACCACCGTCGTCCAGGCGGGCGACGTCAGCGTGGCTGCGGCCCAGACCGGCACGATCACGGCTTCCGTCACCAGCAAGGTCGAGGTCAAGCTCAAGGCCGGGGACACGAAGGACAAGAGCGCGATCGGCGTCGGGGCGGTCATCGCCGCCAACGTCGTCGCCGGTTCGAGCACCGCGGCGATCACCAACAGCAAGCTCGGCGATGCGCAGGCGAGCAAGACCGTCGGCAACGTCACCGTCAGCGCCGCCAACACTGGCGCGATCACGGCCACCGTCGACAGCACGGTCGAGTCGAGCCAGACCGCTATCGGCGTCACCGCCGCCTTCAACAAGATCGGCACGTCGAGCCAGAACGTGCTGTTCGACCTCGCCGACGCCATCGTCGGCACCGATCTCGGCACCGCGATCCAGGGCAGCAACGACTTCGCCGCGACCGCCGCGATCTCGGGCCAGCCGATCAACGCCACCGGTCTCGTGACCGTGAGCGCGCGCTCCAACGCGACCATCAAGGCCGACATCACCAACGCGGTGACGACGGTCGGCGGCTCGGTCACGAGCGTCGGGGCCGTGGTCGGTCTCAACTTCATCCGCCTGGCGACCTCCGCGACGATCGCCGACGTCGCGAGCGTCAAGGCGGCGGGCGGCGTGTTCGTGCGTGCGCTCAGCGACTCCGCCATCGAGGCGGTCGTGACCGCGCCCGTCGTCGCGGTCGCCTACCCCCCCTCGCCGGCCGCGTCGACGGATCCGAACGCATCCGGCAGCGGGAGCGGCAGCACCGGCAGCACCGGCAGCAGCCAGACCGCGCGCACGGTGTCGGTGGCCCTCAGCATCGCCCGCAACACGATCATCGACGACGTGCTGACGGCGGGCATCGATCGGGTCGCCGACCTGTCGGCGAGCGCGGGCGACGTGCAGGTGATCGCCGGGAGCAAGGCGTCCATCACGGCGGAGGCGACGGCGACGGCGATCGCCGTGCTCCTCAGCACGGACGATTCCAAGAACGTCGGCTTCGCCGGCGGCGGCGCGCTCGGCTTCAACACGATCGTCGGCGGCGTCGACGCGCACATCGCCGACAGCAAGGTGACGGCGCTGGGCGCCGTCGCGGCGAACGCCGACGGCAGCGGCGGGCAGGGCAACATCACGGTCGCGGCGAGCAATGCCGCGACGATCACCGCGACGGTCGACGCGGCCGCGGCCGCCGTGGTCGTCGGCAAGGGCACCTCGCAGGCGGTCGCCATCGGCCTGACCCTCGCCCTCAACATGATCGGCGCCTACAAGAGCGGCATCCCGGCGGGCACGGACTTCGCCAACGGCGCGACGGCGCGCTCGCTCAAGGTCAACGCCAGCGTCGCGCGCACGCCCCTCACGGCCGGGCGCAGCGTCTCGGTCCAGGCAAGCTCGACCGGCAAGATCACCGCACAGTCGCTCGCGGCGGCCGTGGCGGTCGCCGCCTCGTCCGGCGGCGGCACCAGCAGCGGAAGCAACAATCTCGCCCTCTCCGGCGGCGGCCTCGTCGTGTTCAACACGATCACCACCGCGACCACGGCGGTGATCGACGGCACCAACACCGCCAACGACAAGGTCCAGTCCGGTGCCGGCGGCGTCACCGTCTCGGCCGGCGACTCGGCCGTCATCAAGGCGACGGCGGTGGCGCTCGCCGTCGCGGCGGACCTCAGCCTCGGCTCGAGCTCGTCGGGCACGACGCCCGCCCTCGCCATCGGCCTCTCGGTCTCGGACAACGAGATCAGCAGCGACGTCTCGGCCCGGATCGTCCAAGTCGCCAACGTCTCGGGCAACGGCGCCGTCACAGTCTCGGCCGCGCGCGGGGCCGACATCTCCGCCACCACCGCGGCCGCCGCCCTCGCCGCGCAGTTCACCTCGAACGGCAAGCCGGTCTCCGTCAGCGGCGGCGCCGCCATCTCCCTCAATACGATCGGCGGCTCGATCGTCGCCGAGGTGACCGACTCGGCGATCGGCGCCGGCACGACGGATGCGCAGAAGGTCGGCAGCGTCGACGTGTCCGCGTCCGACCAGGCCAAGATCGCCGCCCTCACCGCGGCCGCGGCGGCCTCCATCGCCGGCGCCTCGAACCAGAGCGCGACGGCCGTCGGCTTCGGGACTTCCGTCGCCAACAACGTTATCGGCTCGGGCGGGGCGGTGCGCGCGACGATCTCCGGCACGCCGATCCGCGCGACGGGTGCCGTCGCCGCGCGTGCCCTGTCGCAGGAAACCGTGACCGCGCAGACGCTTGCCCTGGCGGTCGGGATCTCGGGTAGCGGCGGTGCCGGTGCGACATCCGTCAGCCTCGGCGGCTCGGCCGCCCACAACACGATCGACCTCGCCACGACCGCCGAGATCAAGGGCGCCGTGGCGATCGACGCGGGTAGCGTCGGCGTCACCGCCGACAACCAGTCGAGCGTGTCCTCGAACGTCGGCGCCGCCGCCATCGCCGCGGCCTTCAGCGAGGGGTCGGGCATCTCGGTCTCGCTCGCAGCGAGCATCGCCCTCAACAGCATCGCGGGCAACGTCAGCGCGAGCCTGACGGACGCGCAGGTGACGACCCGCAACGGCGGGGTGAACGTCGCGGCCAACCGCACCGGCACCATCAGCACCACGGCCGCGGCGGCGAGCGTCGCGGCGGGCCTCAGCGGCGACAAGGGCGTCGGCGTGGCCGGAGCGGGCGCGGCGGCGGTCAACAGGATCAGCAGCAGCACCACCGCGCTGGTGCAGGGCGGCTCGCTGAACGCGGCCGGGGCCGTGACGGTCTCGGCCGGCAGCGTCGCCACCATCTCGGCGGACATCGTCGCGGCCGCGGTCGCCGTCGGCGCCGGCTCGGGCAATTCCGGCTCCGGCGCGCTCGGCATCGCCATCGCCTACAACGAGATCGGCAGCTGGACCGCCTACGACGAAGCCAGCAACACGATCAGCCAGACGCCCTCCCTCGGCAGCCGCGCCAACGTCTCGGCGACGCTGACGGGTACGCCCGTCGCCGCCACCGGCGCGCTGTCGGTCGGCGCGACCGGCACGAACACGATCTCCGCCAACATCGCGGCGATCGCCGTGGGCCTGACGGGCTCCGGCGGGTCCGGCGGTGCGGCGAGCGTCGGCGGCACCTTCGCGCTGAACAGCATCGGGCTCGCGACCAAGGCGTCGATCGACGGCGACGGGACCGGCACGGCCAAGCCCGGCCTCAGCGCGGCGCGCGCGACCGTCTCGGCGAACGACAGCTCCGTCATCACCGCCAAGGCGCTGTCGGCGAGCCTCGCGCTGACGGCCGCCTCGACCAACGCCGGCACCGTCACGGTCGGCGGCGTCGCGGTGCTGAACACCATCGCGAACGACGTCTCGGCGACCATCGGCAACCTCGACCGCGGCCTGACGACCGGCGGCGCGATCGGGGTGACCGCGACCTCGGCGGGCTCCATCGAGGCGGATGCCGCCTCGGCCGCCATCGCCTTCTCGGGCTCGGGCTCGAACGCGGCCGCGGTCAGCGCCGCCGTCACCTACGCACGCAACGTCATCACCACGAGCACCCGCGCCCAGGTGAGCGAGAGCGTCCTCGCGACGACGGGTGCGGCCGGCACGATCGACGTTACGGCGGATGCCGGCACCGCGATCACCGCCCGGATTCTCGCGGCCTCCCTCGCCGCGGGCGTCGGCGGCAGCAACGCGGTCGGCGTCGGCCTCGGCGCGGCAGTGGCCGAGAACCGCATCGGTTCCTGGACTCAGTCCGGCGAGAAGGGCAGCACCAGCTACGCCCTCGCCGACAACGGCGGCACCGCCGTCGAGGCCTCGCTGACGCGGGTGAACGTGAACGCGTCGGGCGCGCTCGGCGTCACGGCGACCGCGCACAACACCATCGACGCCGAGATCGCCGCCCTGTCGGCCGGCCTCGCGGGCGGCGGCTCGGCCGGCGTCGGCGTCAGCGGCGGCGCGACGACGGTCGTCAACGCCATCGGCGTCGCCACGCGCGCCTTCATCGAGGGCAACGGCGTCTCCGGCAGCCTGATCGGGTCGAACGCGATCAATGCGGGCGCCATCACTGTGAAGGCTTCCGACACGTCCGCGATCACCGCCAACGCGCTGACCGCTGCGGTCAGCGCCGCCTTCGGCGGCTCGGCGGGCGTCGCCGTGTCGATCGGCTTCGCCCTCGCGCTCAACACCATCGCCAGCTCCGTCCAGGGCTACATCCAGAACGTCGGCAACGACATCTCCACGGGGACCGGTGCCATCGCGGTCGGGGCCACGAACTCGGCCACGATCAGCGCCACCACGATCGCCGCCGCGGTCAGCATCGGCGGCGGTGGCTCGGCCGGCGTCGCGGTCGCGGGCGGGGGCGCCTTCGCCTTCAACACGATCCGCACGACGACGAGCGCCTTCATCGACTCCAGCACCATCGCCAAGAGCGGCAGCGTCGGCATCACCGCGACCGGTGGGTCGACCATCACCGCGCTCGTCGCCGCGGCCGCGGTCGCGGCCTCGGGCGGCGGCTCGGCCGGCGTCAGCGTCGCGGTCGGCGCCTCGGCGGCGGCCAACCAGATCGGCGGCTGGACCACGGTCACGGACAACGACGGGCGTCGCGTCGACACCGCCACCGACGGCAAGGGCTCGGTCGTGGAGGCCCGGCTGCGCAACAGCAGCGTGACCACCGACGACGCGCTCGCGATCACCGCGACCTCCTCGCAGACCATCTCGGCCAAGGTCGCGGCGGCGACGGCCTCGATCGGCGGCGGCGGCTCGGCCGGCGTCGGCGTCTCGGCGGCCGGCGTCGTGGTGACGAACGCCATCGCCGTCGCCACCAGTGCGACCATCGACCGGGACGGCGCGGGCATCAACGCCGGCAGCGTCGCCCTCGATGCCGAGGACCATTCCTCGATCAAGGCCTATGCGGGCTCCGCCTCGCTGGCCGGGTCCGGCGGCGGCGCGGCCGGCGTGTCGGTCGCGGTCGGCTTCACCCTCGCGCTCAACAGCATCGCCGGGGGGGTCGAGGCCTCGATCAAGAACGCCAACGACGGCGTCAAGACCACCAAGGGCGACGTGTCGGTCAAGGCTCTGCGCGACGGCACCATCTTCGCCGCGGCGGCCGCCGCGGCCGTGTCGGTCGCCGGCGGCGGCGCCGCCGGCGTCGGCCTGAGCGGCGGCGGGGCCTTCGCCTCGAACGTCATCCTCGGCTCGGTCAAGGCCTACGTCGACACCAGCAAGGTGACGAGCGCGGCCGGCTTCGCGATCACCGCGTCCGCGTCGGCGACGATCACCGCCATCATCTCGGCCGCGGCCGCCGGCGGCGCAGGCGGCGGCGCCGCGGGCGTGGGCGGGGCCATCGGCGTCGCGGGGGCGGAGAACCGCATCGGCGGCTGGACCACCGGCAAGGACGCCGACGGCCAGCGCGTCGACACGGCCAGCGGCGACGGCATGTCGGTGTCGGCCTACGCGAACAACGCCACCCTCTCGGTCGCGACGGCGCTCAGCATCGGCGCCACCGCGAGCCAGACCATCTCCGCGACGATCGTGGCCGCCTCCGCCGCCGTCAGCGGCGGCGGCGGCGCGGGCGTCTCCGTCGCGGCGGCCGGCTCGGTCGCCGCCAACGCGATCGCGGTCGCGACGAAGGCCTACATCCAGGGCGACGGCACCGGCATCGGCGCCGGAAGCGTCAGCGTCTCGGCCGACGACACCTCCGCGATCAGCGCCGTCACCGGCTCCGCCTCGCTCGGCGGCGCGGGCGGCGGCGCCGCGGGCGTCGGCGTCGCGATCGGTTTCTCGCTCGCGCTCAACAGCATCGCGGACGACGTCGAAGCCTACATCGACGGCGCGAACGACGGCCTGACCACGCGCAACGGCGACCTCTCCGTCTCCGCCACCAGCGGCGGCTCGATCAAGGCCCTCGCGGTCGCCGCGGCGGTCACCATCGCGGGCGGCGGCGCGGCCGGCGTCGGCGTGAGCGGCGGCGGCGCGGGCGCGCGCAACGCGATCGCCACCAAGACCGACACCTACGTCACCAACAGCCGCCTCATGGTGGCGGGCGACACGAAGCTCGACGCCACCGCCAACGCCACGATCCTGTCCAGCGTCGATGCGGCGGCGGTGGCCGCGGGCGGCGGCGGCGCGGCGGGCGTCGGCGTGGGCGTGGGCATCAGCGCAGCGGTCAACCAGATCGGCGGCAACAGCGAGGTGCAGGCCTATCTCTCCGATTCGAGCCTCGCCGGCACCGGCGCGCTCGGCGTCACGGCCCTGTCGAACCAGACGATCCAGGCGTCCGTCGCTTCGGTCTCCGCCTCGGTCCAGGGCGGCGGCGCGGCCGCCGTCAGCGTCGCGGGCTCGGTGAGCGGCGTCGTTAACACCATCTCCGTCCCGACCCGCGCCTACATCCTGCGCGCGGCGACCGGCGGCATCAGCGCTGCGAGCGTCTCGGTGTCGGCGACGAACAGCGCCAACATCACCGCGAACGCGGGTGCGGCCGGCGTCGCCGCGGGCGGCGCGGGCGTAGCGAGCGTCGGGCTGACCGTCGCCGCGACCACCGCGACGAACACGATCGGCAACGAGGTCTCGGCCTACCTTCGCGACGTGCAGCAGGGCCTCACGGCCACGAGCGGCGACATTCAGGTCACCGCCCTGTCCTCGTCCGCGATCTCCGCCACCGCCTCGGCGGCGACGATCAGCCTCGGCGGGGCCGGCATCGCCAGCGTCCAGGTCGCGGGCGGCGGCGCCTCGGTCGTCAACGTCATCACCGGCTCCACCAGCGCGCTGATCGACATCACCTCCGGCAAGGCGACCAACCGTGTCAGCGCCAGCGTGGGCGGCGTCACCGTCTCGGCGACGAGCACCGCCGCGATCAGCGCGCGCGTCCTGGTCGCGACCGCCGCCGCGAGCGCTTCGGGCGTTGCCAGCGTGCCGGTCGCCGTCGGCATGAGCGGGGCCCAGAACATCATCGGCGGCTGGTCGACGACGACGACCGATCGGAACGGCAAGACCGTCAAGCGCGACGCGCCGGTGGAGACCGGATCCGCCGCCATCACCGCCAAGATCGCAGACACGAACCTCACCGCCAACGGCAGCGTCGGTGTGAGGGCGACCTCGTCGGGCACCATCACGGCCAGCGTCGCCGCGACGGCCGCCGTCGTGACCGCCGCCCCGGTCGCCGTGGGCGTGGCCGGTGCGGGCTCCTATTCCGGCAACGCGATCGCGCTCGCCACCTCCGCCTCGATCACCGGCGCCAACACCCGCGTCCAGGCGGGCGACGTCACCGTCCAGGCCAAGGACGGCGCGACGATCAGCGTCGACGTCGGCACCGCGGCGATCGCGGCGGCCTTCGGCGGCGTCAACGTGGCGCCCTCGGTCGGCGTGGCCACCGCGCTCAACGTCATCGACGACCAAGTCACGGCGACGATCGACTCCGCGGACGTCACGGCCAACGCGAACGGCATCACCGTCGAGGCCGACGGCGGCGCGACGATCTCCGCGCGGGTCGCGGCGGCCTCGGCTTCCGTGACCGGCGGCGGCATCGGCGTCAGCGTGTCGGGCGGCGGCGCCGTGGCGCTCAACCTGATCGGCGGCTCAGCCGTCGCTTCGGCGAACGCGGCGCGGCTGACGGCCAACGGCGCGGGCGGCGGCGTCAAGATCCACGCCCAGGACACCAACGCGATCACGGCGACAACGGTGGCCCTCGCCGCCGGCGCCAGCGTCGGCGGCGTGGCGGTCGGCGTGTCGCTCGGCGCGAGCGCGGCCTACAACCAGATCGGCTACGCCGACAGCCAGTCGGGTGCCTCCGCGACCAAGACTAACGCCGTCACCGTCGAAGCCGTGTTGACGAACACCACGATCGCCACGTCCGGCCTGCTCGAGGTCAGTGCGCTCTCGAACCAGACGATCTCGGCGACCACCGCCGCGGGCGCCATCGCCCTCGGTGCGGGCGCGGTGAGCGTCCAGGCCGCGGGGGCCGGGGCCGGGGCCAACAACAAGATCACGATGGCCGTGAAGGGCCATATCGAGGGCGACGGGACCGGGATCTCGGCGGGCAGCGTCACGGTCTCGGCCAAGGATACCTCGACGATCTCCGTCAACACGGGCGCGGCCGCGGTCGCTGCGAGCTTCGGCGCCTTCGGCGGCGCCGCGGTCTCCATCGCCGTGGCGGTCGCGACCAACACGGTCTCCAACGACATCGCCGCGACGGTCAACGGGGCGAACGACGGCGTGACCGCGACCGGCGCGATCCTCGTCCAAGCGGTCGAGGGCGCCTCGCTGACCAGCCGGGCCGCCACAGCCTCCCTCGCGGCGAACTTCAGCCCGTTCGGCCTCAGCATCGCCGGCGGCGGCGGTGCCACGACGGACCGCGTCAACAGCCGCACCAGCGCGTTCATCACCGGCAGCACGGTGAAGCAGGCCGGCAACGTCACGGTCGATGCCCGCGACACGAGCACGGTCGACTCGGCCGTCCTCAGCATCAGCGTCGCCGGCGGCATCCTGGCGCTCGCCGCAGGCGGCTCGGTGGCCGACGCCTCGGTCACGCCGACCGTCACGGCCAAGATCGAGGATTCGACGATCACGGGCGGCGACATCGCCGTCACCGCGACCGCGACGCCCTCCGTCCATGCCAAGGCGACGGGCGTCAACGCCGGCACGGCCGCGGTCGGCGCCTCGACGGCGGTGGCGAACGTCCAGGCGAACGTGTCCGCCTACACCAAGAACAGCAGGCTCACGGGCTCCGGCCTCACCGTGATGGCGACCTTGGCGCAGGCGCCCAGCACACCGTCCACCTTCGCCGAGGCGACGGGCTCCGTCGGCGGCCTGATCGGCGCCAACGCCACCGTCACCCAGGCTACGAACGCCAGCACCGTCGCCGGCACCATCGACACCGGCACGACCCTGAAGATCGCCGGCACGGTGACGCTCGCGGCAACGGCCAACACGCAACAGGTCTCGAACGCCAGCAGCGCAAGCGCCGGCCTCGTGGCGCTCGGCGCCACGGTCTCCAACGCAACCTCCAACACCAACACCTCCGCCACGGTCGTCTCCACGGACGCGATCCGGGCCGGCGCGATGACGGTGACGGCCAACAGCCGCGACGACAACGGAGCCTCCGGCGTCTCCGGCGCCTACGGCCTGGCCTCCGGCGCCGCAGCCTCCGCGAACAGCCGCTCGGACGGCGCGACTACGGTGGGCCTCGGTGCGAGCGCCGACATCGACCTGAGCCAGGACGCCACGAAGTCGGGCGCCTTCCTCATGGCCGCCAATCACACGGCGATCGGCAACGGGCAGATCATCACGGACAGCTACGGCGCCCTCGCCGGCGCCGGCGCGGTGGTGCGCACGGTGTTCAACCACGACACCCGCGCGACCTTCGGCGCCGGATCCGGCGTGCTCGCCCGCAGCATCGCGGCGAACGCCCAGAACACGATCAGCAAGCCTCAGCTCGACAAGGCCAACATCGTCGGCTCGACGGGTGGCCTGGCGAGCGGCGCGGCGGCCGACAGCCGGACGACGGTCGGCGTGACCGCCACCGTCACGGTGGCGACGAGCACGGCAAGCAACCCGACGAGCCTTGAGACCGTCGGCGGCCTTTCCACGCCCGGCGGGGTCAGCCTCGCCGCGTTCAACCGCATCGACGCCGCGGACCGCGTGACGCTCACCACCGGCGGCGCCCTGTCGGGGGCCGGCACGACCTCCACGATCACTGCGGGCGACGACAACCAGAACGGCTTCAAGGCCCAGGTGCTGATCGGCGACAATGCGCAGATCTTCACCCTCGGCACCTTCCAGGCCTCGGCGAACGGGGCGGGCACGCTCAGCGCGGCCGCGAATTCCGAGACCTACGGCGCGGCGACGGTCGCGGCCGGCACGTCGCGGGTCGACCTGAAGCCCGTCAACACCGTCGCGGTCGGCAGCGGCGCCCACATCACCGCCTACGGCAACGCCAACTTCCTGGCCGGCACGAACATCAGCCAGATCGACGACAGCTACGTCACCTCGGCGCGCACCGACACCTTCGCGGGCAGCGCCATCCCGCTCCAGACGATCAGCGCCAACATCAACGTCTTCCAGACCAACTCCATCAGCGTCGCCGGCGGCGCGCTGATCGAGACCGCCGCGGACGTGAACCTGCTCGCGAACCGCCTCAACCTCGTGAGCACGGACGCCAAGGCGAAGGGCACGAACTGGACGACCGCGGTCGCAGGCGCCGTGGACAGCGCCCTCGGCGGCAGCGGCGAGGCGGTCTATTCGGGCACGGCCAACCAGGGCGGCATCGGCGCCGTCAAGGTCGACGGCACGATCCGCACCGGCATCGCGCGCAACATCGCGATCACCATCAACCAGATGGTCCTCACGGCGCCCGGCTCGCAGACGGTGGACGCCAGCGGCCGGATCATCACCGCCACCGACGCGACGACGACGATCTCCGGCAAGGTCCTGGTCAACGGCCAGTTCCTCCAAACCGACGGCAGCTTCGCGCCGTCCACCATCGGCGACAGCCAGAAGACGTTCTCGATCAACTCCACCGGCGGCAACGGCGCGAGCGTGACGCTCAAGCGCCTGCCGATCACCTTCACCTTCGGCTACGCCACCGCCCAGAGCTCGCAATTCCAGCAGCTCGCCGACGCCAAGGCGAAGCTGGCGACCTACACCTCGAACGCGACGCTGCAGAGCTTCTACCAGGGCGAGGTCACCCGGATCACCAACGACATGCTCTCGCAGGGCCTCGCCGTCCTGCAGAAGGACGGCACGTTGCTGCCCGTTCAGCGGCAGGTCCAGACCCTGATGATCAGCCAGTTCACGGCCGGCTCGGGACGGATCAACGTCGTCGGCAGCCAGCTCACCGGCGTGGGCGGGCTCGACGCCCAGTCCGACACCGCGGTCAAGATCGACAACAACTCCAGCGCCTCGCTCAACATCGGCGGCATCCTGATGCCGGAGTCGAACGGCGGCACCTTCTTCAACGGTGCGAACGTCACCAAGACGACGGTGCTGGCCGACTCGCGGACCACCATCGCCACCGAGAACGCCCGCTATCCCAACGCGCCCTCCGCCGCGAGCGTCGCCTTCGGCACCCTCACGCAGGGCGGCATCGTCTCGTCCACCAGCAAGAGCACCATCGACATCACGAACTGGGTCGGCACCACGACGTCGCCGAGCGGCGACATCGTTCCGGCACCCACCCTGAACATCGTCGGCGACATCATCGCTGTGAACGCGGCGCTGTCGCTGAACGCGACCAGCGACGCCGTCATCTCGGCGAACATCCGCGTCAAGACCATGACGACCAACGTGGGCGGCTCGGTCACGATCAAGGACCAGACGATCTTCTCGATCGCCGGCGATCCCTACGCGACGGTCGCCGACGGGATCCTGAAGCGCAGCGATGCCAGCGCCTCTGGGAACACGAACAACATCATCTACGCGCCGCAGGACTACAGGGGCAGTTCCCAGAACGGCTCGCAAAACGTCGTCGACGCCCTGTCGAACGCGCCGATCGGGACCGCCCTCACGAACGGCACTCTCTCGTCGAACACCGCGGGCGGGAGCATCGTCGCGAGCGGCACCGTCACGATCAACGCCCAGTTCCTGAACGTGAACGGGCTGATCCAGAGCGGGCGCGACACCTACACGATCAACATCGGCAACGATGCGGCGACCGAGATCGCCTTCATCCGGGCCGGGCTCACCGGCTCGAACGTCATCAAGTCCCTGACGAAGGACGGGTACTCGGCCACCTTCGACAAGCAGAACAACCGCATCGTCATCAACGAGGTGGCCACCAGCGGCGGCACGATCAACCTCACCGGCACGATCGTCAACACGAGCCCGAACAGGGGCGCGATCCGCTCGCTCGGCGGCTACGCCAGCGTCGTCGTCAACAATTCGCTGGACTACGACGTGGTCCTGACGCGCCTCGACGTGTCCAAGCGCGGCGACGGCACGATCGACATCAGCGATCTCGCCTACGCCAACGCCCGGACCGGCGTGACGGAGAAGCACACCACCATCCAGCAGGCCGCCGACGGCTCGATCACCCGCTACCAGGCGCTTCTGAACGGCAGCAAGCAGGCGGTCGACGCGGCCGGTCGCGCCATCACCGATCCCGGCCAGGTCGGGGTGTCGGCCGGTTCGTTCGACTACTCGCCCGGCGACGGCCTGACCTCCGGCAACGCGCCGGTGGAGTTCCGCTACGCCTTCACCGCCGGGCGCGGCGACAAGAACACCTACACCAAGACCTACGGCACCTCGTCCTGGCTCGGCATCTCGGCCTTCGCCGCGCAGCCGCCCAGCCAATACAACTATGATTCCGCGGTGGTCGCGCCCGGCGCCCTCGTGCCGAACAGCTCCTACTTCTACCTCAGCACGTCGGGGAACACGGGCTACCTGTTCGACGGCACGAAGACCGAGTCGACGGCGACGACCGAGCTCCTGCACGGCAACAGCTGGACGACGAGCACCTGGTACGGAAAGAAGACCTACTACCAGACCGACATCGCGGTCACGCACACCGAGACGGATGCGACGCACAGCATCTACGCCGGCAACACGATCTCCATCGGCTTCATCGGCAGCCGCGCCGGCACCGTCACCGTCAACTCCACCGGCGCGGGCAAGGTGCTGCTGGTCGGCGGCATCGCGGCGACGGGCAACGTTTCCGTCACGTCGGGCGGGACCATCGAATCCATGAATCCGTCCGCCGTGGTCAAGGGCGCGGACGTGACGCTGGCGGCCGCCGGCAGCATCGGCACGGGCACGGGCACCTCGCCGGTGGATCGCGCCATCAACGTGCTGGTCACCGGCGCCTTCACGGCGACCACGAGCAACGGCTCGATCTACGTGGCGACGACGGGCGGGCTCGCCGTCGACCACATCGCGGCGGGCAACGGCTACGACGTGAACCTGCAGGTCGCCGACAGCGTCACCGTCGCCTCCGGCAAGGCCGGCTCGATCGCCGCGGGCAGCCTGACGATCACGGCCGGCGGCAGCGTCGGCACCGCCCAGCTCAACGCGGACGGCTCGGCCCCGGGCGCGCTGAAGCTCAACACCGGCTCGACGCAGCGGGACCAGGTCAAGATCAGGGCCACCGGCTCGGTCGGCATCGAGGAGACCAGCGGCGACCTGCGCCTCTACAGCCTGACCACGAACGGCGACGTCCTGGTCAAGGTCGACGCCGGGAGCCTGCTCAACGTCAACAACGTCACGGTGCAGGACAACCGCGTCGTCGCGCAGCTCATCAACGGCGTGTGGAAGGACCTCGCGCTGACGAAGAAGGATGCCGACGCCAAGTTCGCCGCCACCCTCGACTCCTACGAGAGCGTCAACGAGCGCGAGTACCAGACCTACTGGACGTACCGTCAGCTGCAGGAGGCGAGCGGCCAGTCGGTCTCGGCCTGGCAGTTCCACTTCGACGTCACCTCCGCCGAGTACAAGTCCTACACCGCCTTCTACACGGACCAGGGCACCGCGATCGGCAAGACCGGCAGCGCCCTGACCTCCTACGTCGCCGACGCGATCGCCACCGAAGAGACGGCGCGCACGACGCAGTACCAAACCCTCGACAGCCAGTACCGCGGCTACGGCGATGTCCGGATCCAGGACTTCGCTACCGCGCTGAAGACCTATCTCGGCTATCTCGACCAGCAGAAAGCCGACACCTCGGGCAAGTTCGGCAAGACGACCTACGACGCCGCCTACAAGGTCCCGGCGACGCAGGCCGAGCAGGACGCCGCGCGGGACGCGCTCAAGGCGCAGACCCTCACCGGGAGCCTGCTGTCGAGCTACGTCGCCGCGCAGTTGGCCGCCCTCGATGCGACCCGCGGGACCGACTACGCGGCGCTCGCGACCAAGTTTGGCGGCGTCAACACCGGCTCCAGCACGGACATCGCCGCGCAGAAGGCCGACTTCTCCGCGCGCTACGACCGCTACTGGGCCTACCGCAACACCCTCGCCGCCGACGGCACGACGCAGCTCACCGCCGCGGAGCGGGCCGCCTACACCACCCAGTTCACCCGGCAGGGCACGGCCGCGAAGGTCGCGGACGTCGATGCCTACGTGCAGGGGCAGCTCACGGCCCTGCAGGCCCAGCGCGACGCCGACTTCGCCGCGCTGAAGGCGACGTTCGCCGCCTTCGGCGACACCTACGACGCCGCCCTCTCGACCCGCTACGCGACCTACCTGACGGCCCTGGCGACGCCCGGCGCCCTCGCCACCTCGGCGCTCGCGGCGGCCGAGATCAAGTCCTTCGCCGCGGTCCAGGCCGCGACCGTCTCCACCGCCTACGACCGGTACTGGAACTATCGCGGCAGCCAGACCGACGCCGGCGCGACCAAATTCTCGGCCACCGAGCTCGTCGCCTACCAGGACCAGTTCACGAAGCAGGGCCAGGCCGATCCGTCCGTGACGGACGTGGCGACCTACGTGCAGGGCAGGTTCGCGACGCTGCAGACGCAGCGCGACGCCGACTTCGCCGCGCTCAAGGCGACGTTCGCCCGCTTCGGCAGCACCTACGACGCCACCCTCGGCGCCGGCTACGCATCCTACCTCGCCCAGAGCGCGACGGTCGCGGCCGACGGCAAGGCCCACCTGACCGCGGCGGAGACCGCCGCCTACACGAGCGCCTTCACCGCCTCCGGCAAGGCGACCACCGTGAAGGACGTTCTGGGCACCCCCGTCCTGACGCAGGCCGCCTTCGACGCCGCCCTGGCCGTCTCCATCCAGGCGATCTCGGACGCCCACACCACCGAGTACGCCCAGCTCGCGACCTTCTTCACGAGCAAGAGCCTGCTCGCGGAGGGCATCGACCTCGGCACGTCGAGCCAGCCCAACGCCCACATCTTCGTGGGCCAGGCGACCCGCGACGCGATCAACGCCGGCATCAAGCGCTGGACGCAGGACGAGCTGATCAACGCGGTCGGCCAGGGCCTGCTCAAGGAGGCGACCAGCACCGTCACGCAGAAGCAGGATCCGATCATCACCGGCGGCAGCATCACCCTGCGCGTCTACGGCGCGAGCGGGTCGACCAGCGGCGGCAACATCGGCTCGGTCAACGGCACCACCACGATCGACATCAGCACCAAGCAGTCCCTCAACCAGGACCAGCTGATCGCCCTCGGCGCGGCCGAGCGCAGCGACGTCGTGTTCCTGGCGGGCACCGCGACCCAGACGAAGGCGACCTTCTCGAATGTCAACGGCAGCGGCCAGATCACCCGCACGGACGGCCAGAGCTGGACGGGCCTCGCGGTCGGACAGGTCGTGTTCGTCACCGGCCAGTCGTCCACGGCGAGCCTGACGATCGACGGGCAGGGCCGCCTGACCCGCACCGACGGCAGCGACTGGACGGGCTTCAAGGCTGGCGACCTGATCTACGTGGCCAACGACGCGGGCGTGCGCATCTCCCCCGCGGGGCTGACGGTCACCGGGGTCTCGGGCAGCGTCCTCCAGACGAGCCAGTCGTTCGGCACCTACGCCAACAAGGTGTTCACCGTCTCGGCCACCCTGAACGCGACCCCGACCTCCGCGACGGGCGCCCTGATCACCGCGATCTCGGGCAACGTCATCACACTCAACCAGACCGTGAACGCCGAGACCGGCGCCTCGATCGGCCTGTCGAGCACCCTCACCCAGGCGCGGGTGAACTTCAGCAACGTCGGCGGCCTCGGGCAGATCACCCGCACCGACCAGGCGAGCTGGTCGGGCTCCGCCATCAGGACCGGAAGCCGCCTCTACATCGCCGGCTCGTCCGCCAATGCGACGGGGGAATCGGCGACCGTGCTGACCGTCGTCTCGATCTCCGGCAACACGATCCTGGTCCAGGCGACGAACGGCACCGCCGCCGTCCTGAACCCCTTCACGGCGGAGTTCGCCAAGACCATCACGATCGGCAACTGGGCGTCGAGCGCGCAGGGCCCGAGCGTGACCGCGGACGTCTCCGTCGCGGCGGACAAGCACACGTTCCACACCGAGAGCGGGGACTTCAACGCCGCCGGCTTCAAAGTCGGCATGCTCATCGGCATCGGCGCGACCTTCGGCGTGACCACCGCGAACGCCACCACAGGCCCGACCGCCGCCAACCCGAACGCCGCGACGACCTACTACACGGTCACGGCGGTGACCGCGCACGACATCACGGTCAGGGAGATCCTGACGGCGGAGAGCGTGCGCAGCCTGATCCTGTTCCAGTCGGCCGCCGATCCCAACAACGCGGCCAACGTCGTCAAGCAGGTCCTCGTCCAGGGCCGCAAGGCGCTCACCGTCTCGACCTCGGGCACCCTCGACGTGACGGCCGACCGGCAGATCTACATCAACACGGCCGGCTCGCTGACCCTCAAGTCCGTCGTGTCGCAGACGGGCGACGAGGTCCGCGTCAAGACGCAGATGGGCCTGACCAACGGGGGGAACGCCTCCGCCACCAACGTCACCGGCGGCAACATCGTGCTGGAAGGCGGCGACGGTGGCATCGGCACGGACGCCATGCGGATCGGCACCAACCTCCAGGGCACGACCAGCACCCTGACGTTGCGCGCCAGCGGGAGCATCTTCGCCACCGAGCGCAGCGGCGACCTACGCCTGGAATCCGCCTATTCGCAGAGCGGCGACGTCACCCTCGTCTCGGATACCGGCTCGATCCTCGACGGCGTCCACACCAGCACCAACAAAATCGTTGCCCAGGATGTCTCCCTCAAAGCCGCGAACAGCATCGGCACGGTCGACGACCGCATCGAGTTCGCGATCTCCGGCACCGTGCGGGCCGTCAGCGGCACCGGCGTCTTCCTCGAGGAGACGGCCACGAGCATGAACGTGCTCGGCGTCTACGCCGCCAACGGCGACGTGGTGCTCAAGGCCGCCGCCTCGATCCTCGACGCGGGCGACCTCGTCGATCCGAGCGACATCAAGTCGGGCCTGCGCTCGGCCTCCACGGGCAGCCCCTACGCCAACGTCGTGGCCAACGGCATCACCCTCGTCGCCGGGAACACGATCGGCACGGCGGACGACCACTTCGACATCGACAGCCACGTCAAGGGCACCGGCACCGTCAACGCCCAGACCGTGACCGGCAACCTCTACATCGACGAGACGTCGCAGGACCTCTACCTCGGCACCGTCGGCACGGGCCGCTCCGGCGTCGCCTTCTTGAAGGCGTCCGTCGGCAGCATCTACAACGGCCTCATCACCTACGACGCCAGCAACAAGGACGCCTCGGACTCGAACCTCACCTCGGGCAAGGCCTACCTCATCGCCGCCAACAGCATCGGCACCGCCGACAAGCGGATCGTCTCGCGCATGGCGGCCGACAACGGCTCGGCCTTCGCCGACACCTATGGCGGCCTCGCGGGCTACGCCACGAGCGGCAACCTGTACCTGTGGAACATCGGCGGCCTGCGCCTCGGCGGCGTCACGGCCGATGCCGGGCCGGGCTTCAAGGCGGGCGGGTCGATCAACGTCCGCACGTCGAGCCCCTACACCATCGCCCAGGACGAGATCGCGGCGGGCGACATCACCCACTCCGCGGGCGAGGCCAGCGGCACGGGCGACGACTTCACGATCAACGCCGGCGTCACGGTCTTCTCGACGGGCGGCAGCGTGATCCTGAACGCGGGCGACAACTTCACCGTGGTGGCCACCGCCGTCGTCAAGGCCGCCGGCGCGATCGTCCTGCGCGGCGACTACAGCGACAACGGCCAGTCCGACGCGACCGCGACCGGCTCGATCATGACCCTGCGCGGCACCTTCGTGGGGTCGTCCATCGAGATCGACGGCGGCAGGAACGCCGACACGATCGACCTGTCGGGCACCTTCAAGACCGGCACGCGCACGATCAGCAGCGGCGGCACCGCCGCCCAGATCACGGAAGGCACCCTCACCCGGGGCGGCAGCATCGCGGTCAAGGCCGACGACGGCGCGAACACGATCCGCCTCGCGGGCAGCTACGACACCTCCGTGATGACCGTGTCCGCCGGCTCCGGCGACGACACCGTGACCCTCGGCGGCAGCTACGGCCTCGGCTCGCTGACGATCGATGCCGGCGACGGCACGAACGCGGTCGCGCTTGACGGCAGCTACGTCGCCTCCGGCGCGATCGCGATCCGCACGGGCAAGGATGCCGACACGATCGACCTGCAGGGCAGCTACACCGCCGACTCCCTGGAGATCTCGGCCGGCCGCAACACCGCAGGCCGGAACCACATCACCCTCACCGGCACCTACGGCGTCGCCCGTGGCCTGACGATCACCGGCGGCTCCGGCATCGACGTCCTCAACGACTCCCGCACGACCGGCCAGGGCCCGTCGACGGCGACCATCACCGCCGGCAGCCTCTCGGTCGACCTCGGCGACGGCGCCAACGTCGCCAACTTCACCGGCACCTATCGCGTGGCCGGGGCCTACAGCCTCACCACGGGCAGCGGCGACGACATCATCACCCTGCCGGGCGGCTTTACGGCCGACAGCATCACGATCAACGCTGGCGACGGCACGAACCGCGTCACCCTGTCGGGCACCTACGGCGTCAGCGGCGCGATGAGCATCCGCAGCGGCGTCGGCAACGACATCATCGGCCTGTCGGGCTGCTACACCCTGGGCTCGCTGCTCGTCGATGCGGGGTCCGGCAACAACACGATCACGCTCGCCGGCACCTACACGATCGGCAGCGCGCTGACCGTCAAGGCGGGCTCGGGCGACGACACGATCGACCTGTCGGGCATCTACACGGTCGGCAGCGACACCGTGCCGGGGACGATGACGATCGATGCCGGCGCCGGCCAGAACGCCCTGACGCTGACCGGCACCTACAAGGTGAGCGACGCCCTCACGATCACGGGCGGCTCGGGCGACGACACCCTCACCGACCTGCGCGTCGCGGGCGGCGTCGTGTCGAAGGCCGACGTGCAGGCGAAGTCGCTGTCGATCAACCTCGGCGACGGCCGGAACGCGGCGACCCTCGTCGGCCGCTACGGGATCGCGAACACCTACGCCCTCACCACCGGCGCAGGCGACGATGCCCTGACCGACTTCCGCCTCGCCAACGGCGTGGTCACCGACGCGGCCGACGTGTCGGCCGGCACCATCACGATCGCGCTCGGCGACGGCCGGAACGCGGTGGCGTTCGCCGGCAAGCAGATCGCGACTGGCGACGTCACCCTGACCACCGGGGCGGGTGCCGACACGATCGTCGACGCGGCCCTCGTGAACGGGGCCGCGGTCCAATCCGCAACGATCCAGGGTCAGAACGTCTCGCTGAGCCTCGGCGGCGGCGACAACGTCCTGACGCTGCTCGGCACCACGATCGCCACCTCGACGCTGGCGCTGACCAGCCTCGCCGGCGCCGACCGCTTCTCGCTGCGTAACCAGCGCCTGAAGGCCACAACGACGAACATCCGGCTCGGCGCGGGCGACGACAACCTGTACCTGTCGCCGCGGGCGATCGAAGGCAACATGTTCGTCTACGGCGAGGACGGGGCCGACACGATCTTCGTCGACCAGTTGCCGAACCTCACCAGCCAGCAGAACGGCACCACCAACGACACGATCGACATCGACGGCGGCCAGGACACCGACACGGTGACCGTGCAGACCGCGGGCGCGTCGACCTACCGCGTCAACGTCCACGACTCGGGCGACTGGAACCGCGGCGTCGACACGCTGACGATCCTCGGCACCACCGGCGCCGACACCTTCCTGGCGCGCAAGAACTTCGTGGCGCTGGTCCACCCGGATGCGGACGGCACCTTCACGAGCCCGGGCTCGAAGGCCGTCGAGCGGATCAATTACGACGCGAGCATCAACGGCCGCGTGGTGATCGAGGGCGGGGCGGGCGACGACCGCTTCTATATGGACGACAACGCCGCCCTCATGACGGTGGACGGCGGCGCGGGCAACGACTTCTTCCAGATGGGCCAGGTCTTCGCGACGCCGCGCGACGTCGCCAACGGGCTCCTCGCGGAGGACGCGTTCGACACGGTGCAGCTGTCCTTCGGCGGCTACCTCTCGAAGGGCGTGTCGATCCCCGCCGTGATCTACGGCGGCGCCGGCAACGACACCTTCCAGATCTACTCGAACAAGGCGGACCTGCGCCTCGAGGGCGAGGACGGCGACGACGAGTTCGTGATCCGCGCCTTCGCCCTGGCCGACAACGGCAAAATCAAGGTCAACGCCGGCGCCGGCGACGACAAGATCGAGTACAACGTCAACGCACCGGTCGACATCGACGGCGGCGCCGGCTTCAACAAGGTCGTCGCGCTGGGCACGGAGTTCGCGGACACCTTCGTGATCACCCGCGACGGCGTCTTCGGCGCCGGGCTTTCGGTGAAGTTCGCCAACGTCCAGGCGGTCGAGGTCGACGGCCTGGAGGGCGACGACACCTTCTACGTGCTCTCGACCGCCCCCGGCGTCGTGACCACCCTCATCGGCGGCCTCGGCAGCGACACCTTCAACGTCGCCGGCGACGTCTCCGGCGAGGTCGTGGCGCGGGACGCCAAGGGCAACTCGGCGGTGATCAACCACACCGTCAAGAGCGACGACAAGCGCTTCGACGGCCTGTTCGTCTCCGGCATCACCGCCTCCGTCTCCGCGAGCGACGGCGGCTCGGTGAGCGACGGCGGCGGCCTGACCCTGCGCGAGGACGGCGCGACCAGCGTGCCGAACGCCGACGGCAGCCGCGTCGGCACCTACACGGTGGCGCCGCCCTCCCCGACCGCCACGCGCCTGACCGCCTCCGACACGGCCGTCGTCACGGTCTCGGCGGCGCAGTCCTCGTCCCAGATGCGGGCGCTTGCGGGCAAGGCCGGCACCGTCGAAGTCTCGACGGACGGCATCACCTACTCCGACGCCCTCACCCTGACCTTCGCCACCGTCTCGGACGGCAAGGGCGGCTTCGTCTGGGAGACCGCCAAGACCGTCTACGTCCGCGCCAAGTCGGACACGGCCGCCGAGGGCGACCAGAAGGTCGCGGTCGGCCACTCCGTGCTCAGCACCAACGCCGAGGTGAACGGCACCTCCGTGCGGCCGACCCTCGTCACCGTCATCGACGACGACAAGCCCGGCCTGATCATCACCCAGTCGGACGGCGACACCACCGTGATCGAGGGCAGCAAGCCCCAGCAGAAGGACAGCTACGCGGTCGTCCTCAACAACGCGCCGCTGGCGGGTGAGAAAGTCCGCGTCACCCTCGTCACCGACAGCAACCGCATCGTGCTGACGCGCGCCGACGGCAGCGCATTGCCTCTCGACGACCAGAAGCGCGCCTACCTCGAGTTCACGTCGGCCAACTGGAACGTGGCGCAGACGGTCCTCGTCGCCGCGCCGGAGAACACGACGGTCGAGAACCGGCAGGTCGTGCAGGTGAGCCACGTCGTCACGAGTTCGGGCGGCTTCTACAGCGCCATGACCGACACCCCGATCGTCCGCGTCACCGTGATCGACGGCAACTCGGCGAGCGTGCTCGTGCGCCCGCCGGCCGGCGGCGTGAACGTCACCGACACCCAGACCTCGTCCTACGACATGGTGCTGACCACGAAGCCGACGGCGACCGTCACGGTGACGCTGGCCGGCGACGGCCAGACCATCACCTCGAGCAGCGACAAGCGCTTCAAAGCCGCGACGGGCACCTCGCCCGCCACCGTCACCTTCGGGCCGGACGACTACGACACGCCGGTCCACATCATCGTCGCGCGCGATCCGAACGGCGCCAAGACGACGAGCGACCTCAAGACCTTCTCGCGCCAGCCGCACGACGTCAGCGGCATCGAGGGCCCCCTGGTCCTCGAGGGCGGCGTCGGCCCGAAGAGCCGCGGCATCCAGCAGGCCGTCGTGCTGCCGGGCGAGAACAACCCGAGCGTCGCGCGGGCCATCGCCGACAGCGGCAAGCCCGACCTCGACCAAGTCATCGTCTACAACGACTCGACCACCGTCGGCGTGACCGGCGAGCTGACCTCCGACCACATCGGCGGCCTCGGCATGTCCGACTACGACGTGGTCACCAGCACCACGACCTATCGCGGCGGCATCACCTACAACGCGATGGGCGTGGTCCAGGTGCTGCTCGGCCAGGGCAACGACACCTTCACGGTGAAAAGCACGGCCGCGGCGACGCTGACGGAGATCGACGGCGGCGGCGGCGCCGACACCCTCACCGTCACCGGCTCGACCGGCCCCCTCGCCCTGTTCGGCGACACCTCCGCCGACAACAGCCGCTACGACTCGACGCCCGAGAACCCGACCGGCCGCGCCTACGCGTTCCGGAAGGCGGGTGCCGTCGGCGTCGACGGCAAGCCCGTGAGCCTCGACGACGTGATCGACGCGTCCGGCGCCACCGGCATCGTCATGATCGACGGCGGGGCCGGCAACGACCGGCTGACCGGCGGCCAAGGCCGCAACCTCATCGCGGGCGGCTCGGGCAACGACACCATCGTCGGCGGCCCCGCGGCGGACGTGATCCTCGGCGACTCCGCGTTCAACCTGAACGTCGCCACCCGCGTCCTCACCATCGACGACACCGGCAAGGCCGGCGCCGACACGATCGACGCGGGCGCCGGCGCCAACGTGGTCTTCGGCGACCACGGCCAGGTCTACCAGGACGGCCTCGCCACGCCGCAGATCTTCCTCGAAGGCACGCACGCGGTCACCCGCACCGTGTCCACCAACACGGGCGAAGGCGGCGACGACAGCATCACCGCCACCACGGGCGACAACGTCATCGTCGGCGGCGCCGGCGACGACCGCATCATCGTCGGCGCCGGCAACCACGTGATCTTCGGAGACTCCGGGGACGCGACCTTCGCCAACGGCCTGCTCGTGAGCGTCACCAGCGTCAGCGGCGCCATCGGCGGCGACGACCACATCGAGGCGCAGGACGGCAACTCGACCATCATCGGCGGCGCGGGCTCGGATTCCATCTCGGTGGGCCAGGGCGCGCAGGTCATCCTGGGCGACACCGGCGAGGCGACCTTCGGCGTGCTCGCCGGCGGCCGCGTGCTCTCGACGATCAAGACCAAGGACGGCGAGGCGGCGACCGGCGGCGACGACGTCATCATCGCCAAGGACGGCAACTCGACCATCATCGGCGGCGCGGGGTCCGACCGGATCACCGTGGGCGCCGGCACGCAGGTCGTGCTCGGCGACAGCGGCTCGGCGACCTTCGTCGACGGCCTCATCGCCACCGTGATCTCGATCGCCACCGGCATCGGCGGCGCGGACGTGATCAAGGCCGACGACGGCGACGCCACCATCATCGGCGGCGCCGGCAAGGACTCGATCACCGTCGGCACGGGCAACCACGTCATCCTGGGCGACAGCGGCACAGCCCTGTTCGTCTCCGGCGTGCTCGCCAGCATCGCGTCGATCGACCCCTCGATCGGCGACGACGACACCATCAACGCCAAGAACGGCAACACCACCATCCTGGGCGGCGCTTGCTCCGACACGATCACCCTCGGCACCGGCCGCCAGGTCGTGCTCGGCGACAGCGGCTCGGTGACCTTTGCGAACGGCCTCATCGCCACCGTGACCTCGGTCGCCACCGGCATCGGCGGCGACGACAGCATCACGGCCCAGGACGGCGATGCCACCATCCTCGGCGGCGCGGGCTCCGACACGATCACGGTCGGCACGGGCAACCACGTCATCCTCGGCGACAGCGGCTCGGCCGTGTTCCAGGCCGGCCTCCTGTCGAGCATCACCGCGATCGATCCCTCCGTCGGCGACGGCGACGTCATCACGGCCAAGGACGGCAACTCGACCATCATCGGCGGCGCGGGCGGCGACCAGATCACCGTCGGCACCGGCACCCAGGTCGTGCTCGGCGACAGCGGCTCGGCGACCTACGCCGACGGGCTGATCGCCACCGTGACCTCCATCGCCACCGATGTCGGCGGCCGCGACACGATCACGGCCTCCGACGGCGACGTCACCGTCATCGGCGGCGCGGATGCCGACACGATCAAGGCCGGCAAGGGCAACCACGTCATCCTGGGCGACAGCGGCAAGGCGACGTTCGCCCGCGGCCTCGCGCAGCACGTGGAGTCTATCGACTTCGATATCGGCGGTGCCGACACCATCACCGCCTCGGACGGCAACGACGTCATCATCGGCGGCGCCGGCAAGGATGCGATCACCACCGGCGCTGGCGACCACGTCATCCTCGGCGACAGTGGCCAGGCCGACTTCGTCGTGACCACCACCGGCAAGGCGATCGCCGTCCGCTCGCGGGTCGAGAGCCTGGCGCCGTCGATCGGCGACGCCGACATCATCACGTTCGGCACCGGCAGCAACGTCGTCCTCGGCGGCGCCGGCGGCGACGGCATCACCGGCGCGGACGCGGGCGCCGTGATCCTCGGCGACAACGGCCTCGTCACCTTCGAGGCCGACGGCACCATCCTGCGTGCCGTGACCGAGTCGCCAGAGATCGGCGGGGACGACAAGATTTCCGCGGGCGTCGGCAACAACGTCGTCATCGGCGGCGCCGGCCGCGATGCGATCACCCTCGGGGACGGCAACAACGTCGTGCTCGGCGACGGCGGGCAGGCGGACTTCGTCGGCGGCAACGTCGTCGCGGTCGCCACCATCGCCCCCGAGGTCGGCGACGCCGACACGATCACCCTCGGCGACGGGCGCAACGTCGTGATCGGCGGCGCGGGCGCCGACACGATCAAGGCCGGCGACGGCGCCGACGTGATCCTCGGCGACGACGGCCAGGCCACCCTCACGGCGGGCGGCTTGCCGATCCTGGTCGAGACCACCTACGACAACGTCGGCGGAAACGACCACATCACCGTGGGCGACGGCGGCAGCGTGATCCTGGGCGGCACCGGCGCCGACACGATCCAGGCTGGCAACGGCCGCAGCGTGGTGCTGGGCGACAACGGTCGGGTGCAGTTCGACGCCCTCGGCCGTATCCAGACAGCGGGGACCACCGCGCCGACCTCCGGCGGCGACGACGGCGTCACCCTCGGCGACGGCGGCAGCGTCGTCATCGGCGGCGTCGGCTCGGATACCGTGACCACAGGCTCGGGCGCCGACGTCGTCATCGGCGACAACGGCTTCGTGCGCTTCCAGGACGGCATCCTCGTCGAGGCACGCAGCCTGGAATCCGTCTTCGGCGCGGCGGACACGATCGACGCGGGCGACGGCCTCAACGTCGTGATCGGCGGCGTTGGCGGCGACACCATCGCCACCGGCAAGGATGCCGACGTGATCCTCGGCGACGAGGGCGTGGCCCTCTTCGCCTACGGCTTGCTGGTGCATGTCGAGACCGGCGATTCCAGCATCGCGGGCAACGATACGATCACCGCCGGCGACGGCGACAACGTGGTCCTCGGCGGCTCCGGCTCCGACACGATCACCACCGGCACCGGCGCCGACGTGGTGTTCGGCGACAACGGCTCGGTCGACTTCGTCGATCGGGTCATCGCGGAGGCGACCAGCCGCCGCGACGGCGGCGCCATGGACCGCATCAAGACGGGCGCGGGCGCCGACATCGTCGTCGGCGGCCTCGGCGGCGACGTGATCGACGCGGGCAAGCTCGACGCCGACGCGGACCTCGTCATCGGCGACGACGGCCACCTGACCTTCGACGCCCTCGGCCGCGTGACCCGCGCCGAGAGCCTCGACCCGACCTTGGGCGGCGACGACCAGATCGAGGTCGGCGGCGGCGACAACGTGGTGATCGCCGGCATCGGCAACGACACCGTGACCGCGGGCGCCGGGAACGACGTGGTGGTCGGCGACAATGGCTACGCGACCTTCGTTGGCGGCGTGCGCGTACAGTTCGCCAGCACCGATCCGTTCGCGGGCGGCAACGACACCATCGACGCCGGCGCGGGCGACAACCTCGTCCTCGGCGGCGCGGGCTCCGACACGATCACCACCGGCGCGGGCGCCGACATCGTGCTCGGCGACAACGGTACGGTGAGCTACGTCGCAGGCATCATCGCCGAGGTGGTGAGCGACCGCGACGGCGGCGCGGCGGACCGCATCGTCACCGGTGCCGGCGCAGACATCGTGATCGGCGGCCTGGGCGGCGACGTGATCGACGCGGGCAAGCTCGACGCCGACGCGGACCTCGTCATCGGCGACGACGGCCACCTGACCTTCGACGCCCTCGGCCGCGTGACCCGCGCCGAGAGCCTCGACCCGACCTTGGGCGGCGACGACCAGATCGACGTCGGCGGCGGCGACAACGTCGTGATCGCCGGCATCGGCAACGACACCGTGACCGCGGGCGCGGGCAACGACGTGGTGGTCGGCGACAACGGCTACGCCAGCTTCGTGGCCGGCGTGCGCGTACAGTTCGCCAGCACCGATCCGTTCGCGGGCGGCAACGACACCATCGACGCCGGCGCGGGCGACAACCTCGTCCTCGGCGGCGCGGGTTCCGACACGATCACCACCGGTGCCGGCGCCGACATCGTGCTCGGCGACAACGGCACGGTCGATTTCGTCGCCGGCGTGATCGCCGAGGTGACGAGCGACCGCAACGGCGGGTCGGCGGACCGCATCGTCACCGGTGCCGGCGCAGACATCGTGATCGGCGGCCTCGGCGGCGACGTGATCGACGCGGGCAAGCTCGACGCCGACGCGGACCTCGTCATCGGCGACGACGGCCGGCTGACTTTCGACGCCCTCGGCCGCGTGACCCGCGCCGAGAGCCTCGACCCGACCTTGGGCGGCGACGACCAGATCGACGTCGGCGGCGGCGACAACGTCGTGATCGCCGGCATCGGCAACGACACCGTGACCGCGGGCGCGGGCAACGACGTGGTGGTCGGCGACAACGGCTACGCCTCCTTCGTTGGCGGCGTGCGCGTACAGTTCGCCAGCACCGACCCGAGCGCGGGCGGCAACGACACCATCAAGGCGGGCGACGGCGACAACATCGTCATCGGCGGCTTCGGCAGCGACACGATCACCGCCGGCTCCGGCAGCGACGTGGTGCTCGGCGACAACGGCATTGCGACCTTCGTCAACGGCATCCGCTCGCAGTTCGCCAGCACCGACCCGACCCTGGGCACCGACGACCTGATCGATGCGGGCGCGGGCGACAACCTCGTCATCGGCGGCGCGGGCTCCGACACGATCGCCACCGGCGCGGGCGCCGACATCGTGCTCGGCGACAACGGCACGGTGAGCTACGTCGCAGGCATCATCGCCGAGGTGGTAAGCGACCGCGACGGCGGCGCGGCCGACCGCATCGTCACCGGCGCGGGCGCCGACATCGTGATCGGCGGCCTGGGCGGCGACGTGATCGACGCGGGCAAGCTCGACGCCGACGCGGACCTCGTCATCGGCGACGACGGCCGGCTGACCTTCGACGCCCTCGGCCGCGTGATCCGCGCCGAGAGCTTCGATCCGACCTTTGGCGCCGACGACGCCATCGACGTCGGCGGCGGCGACAACCTCGTCATCGGCGGCTTCGGCAACGACACCATCACCGCGGGCGCAGGCAACGACGTCGTCATCGGCGACAACGGGTTCGCGACCTTCACCAACGGTGCGCGCGTGCAGTTCGCCAGCACCGACCCGAGCGCGGGCGGCAACGACACGATCAAGGCGGGCGACGGCGACAACATCGTCATCGGCGGCGTGGGCGACGACAGCATCGCCACCGGCCTCGGCAGCGACGTCGTCCTCGGCGACGACGGCGCCGTGAGCTTCACCGGCGGCGTGCTCGCCCTCGTGACGAGCCTTGACCCGATGGTCGGCGGCACCGACACGATCACGGCGGGCGACGGCGACAAGGTCGTCATCGCCGGCGGCGGCAACGACACCGTCACCCTCGGCACCGGCCGCGACATCGTCCTCGGCGACAACGGTTACGCCAAGTTCGTGCGCGGCGTGCGCTCCGAGGTGAGCAGCACCGATCCGACCTACGGCGGCCAGGACGTCATCGTGGCGGGCAACGGCGGCAACGTCGTCATCGCCGGCGTCGACCGGGATTCCGTCACCACCGGCTCGGGCTCCGACATCATCCTCGGCGACGACGGCATCGTCACCTTCGAGGGCGGCGTGATCGCGACCCTCGTCACCCTCGATCCGCGGGTCGGCGGCAACGACACGGTCAAGGCGGGCGACGGCGACAACGTCGTGGTCGGCGGCTACGGCCGCGACCAGATCACCACCGGCCTCGGCAACGACGTGATCCTCGGCGACCAGGGCGAGCTCACCTTCGCCGGCGGCCGCATCCTGCAGGCCACCTCCACCGATCCGACCCTCGGCGACGACGACGCGATCGCGGCCGGCGACGGCGCCAACGTGATCATCGGCGGCGCGGGCCGCGACACGATCACCGCCGGTGCCGGCGCCGGCGTCGCCCTCGGCGACAACGGTGCGATCACCTTCCGCGCCGACGGGACGCGCGCCCTGGTGCGCACCACGGACGTCGAGACCGGCGATGCCGACAGCCTGAACCTCGGCGGCGGCGACAACCTCGCCCTCGGCGGGACCGGGGCCGACACCATCACCACCGGCTCCGGCGCGGACGTGATCCTCGGCGACTTCGGCTCCGTGACCTACGATGCCGCCGGCCTGCTGAGCCTCGTCCTCTCCACCGATACGGGCCTCGGCGGGGCCGACACGATCATGGCCGGCGACGGGGCCGACACGGTCCTGGGCGGCTTCGGCTCCGACACGATCGGCACCGGCGACGGGCGCGCGCTCGTCCTCGGCGACAGCGGCCGCATCGAGTACGCCGCCGGCGTCGTCACCCTGGCGCGCAGCCTCGACGCCGCCATCGGCGACGCGGACGCGGTCACCCTCGGCAACGGCAGCAAGGTGGTGATCGGCGGCGCGGGCTCCGACACGATCCGCGCCCTCGACGGCGACGGGCTCGTCATCGGCGATGCCGGCTTCGTGCGCTTCGTGGCGGGCCGTCCGTCCTTCGCGGCGACCACCGACGAGATCGTCTCCGGCGACGACTCCGTCACCCTCGGCCGCGGCAACGCGGTGGTGCTCGGCGGGTCGGGCTCCGACACGCTCACCGTCGGCGACGGCCGCTCGGTCGTCCTCGGCGACAACGGCACCGTGGCCTTCGACGACAAGGCCCGGGCTCAGGAGATCACCTCCACGGTGTTCGACGTCGGCGCCGGCGACGTGATCTCGGCCGGCGACGGCGGAAGCGTCGTCCTCGGCGGTGCCGGCGGCGACCGGATCGCCACGGGCTCCGGCTCCGACGTGATCCTGGGCGATTCCGGCGCGGTGACGCTCAGCGCCTACGTCCCGGTGCTGGTACGCAGCCTCGCGGCCGCAATCGGCGGCGCCGACACGATCCAGGCCGGCGACGGCGACAACCTCGTGATCGGCGGCGCGGACGCGGACAAGGTCACGGCGGGCTCCGGCCGCGACGTGGTCCTGGGCGACGTCGGCCAGGTCTCCTTCGACGCGGCCGGCCGCTCGGTGCAGGTCCTCTCGACAGACACGGGCATCGGCGGCAACGACACGATCGACGCCGGCAACGGCGACAATATCGTCGTCGGCGGCTTCGGCTCGGACGCCATCACCACCGGGACCGGCTCGGACGTGGTCCTCGGCGACAGCGGCCGAATCGACCTCCTGGCCGGCGTGCTGGCGACCGTGACGACCCTCGACGCCGCCACAGGCGACGCGGACCGGATCACGGCGGGCGACGGCAGCAACGTCGTCCTCGGCGGCGCGGCCGGCGACACCATCGCCACGGGCTCCGGCGGCGACGTGGTCCTGGGCGACGCGGGCCAGGTCACCTTCGATGCGGCCGGGCGCCTCGCCCAGATCCTCTCGACGGATACCGGGATCGGCGGGAACGACACGATCGACGCGGGCAACGGCGACAACATCGTGCTCGGCGGCTTCGGTGCCGACACGATCACCACAGGCGCGGGCTCGGACGTGGTCCTTGGCGACAGCGGCCGGATCGACCTGTCGAAAGGCCTGCTGACCGCCGTGACCACGATCGACACCGCCTTCGGCGCCGGCGACCAGATCCGGGCCGGCGACGGGGACAACCTCGTCTTCGGCGGCGCGGGCAACGATGCCATCGTCACCGGCTCGGGCGCGGACGTGATCCTCGGCGATGCGGGCGCGGCTGTCCTCTCCACCGGCCTGCTCGTCGGCGTCGCCACCATCGACCCGACCGTCGGCGGCGACGACACCATCACGGCCGGCGACGGCGACAACGTCGTCCTCGGCGGCGTCGGAGCCGACACCATTGCCACCGGCAGCGGTGCCGACTTCATCCTCGGCGACAACGGCGCTGCGGACTTCGTCTCCCTCGGCGGCCTGCGCACCCTGCGCCGGCTCCAGTCCACCGACCCGCTGGCCGGCGGGGCCGACCGCATCGACGCGGGCGCGGGCAACGACTTCGTCGCCGGCGGCACCGGGGACGACTACATCGTCGGCGGCGACGGCCACGACGTCCTGTTCGGCGACCACGCGCTCTACGACACGGCGCTCCCGGTCAACCAGCGCGGCGTGGCGATCTTCGCGGCGGCCACCGACGGCGCCGGCGACGACGAGATCCACGGCGGCGCCGGCGACGACTTCATCTTCGGCGAGCAGGGCAACGACCGCCTGTTCGGCGAGGACGGCGACGACGACATCGTCGGCGGCAGCAACGTGATCGGCGCGGTCGACGGCGACGACGTCATCTCCGGTGGCAACGGCGCCGACGTGATCCTCGGCGACAACGGCCTGATCACCCGCCACGTCCTCGTCGACGACGTGAAGGCGATCGCCTGGGAGATGAACCCGGCGCCGTTCGGCGACACGGTCCTGCGCGAGGTGATGCCGTTCGATCTGATCGACGGCGTGGCCGGCAACGACGTGATCTCGGGCGATGCCGGCGACGACCGCCTGTTCGGCCAGAGCGGCGACGACCGCATCTCCGGCGGCGACGGCGCGGACGAGATCGTGGGCGGCCTGGGCCGCGACACGATCGACGGCGGCGGCGGCGCGGACATGATCCTCGGCGATGTCGGCCGCATCGTGCGCGCCTACCGCGCCGACGGCTCGGCGCTGCTCAACAGCGACGGCACCTGGCACCGCGACGTGGTGCTCGAGGAGGTCGGCACCGTGACCTCCGTCACCGCCACCGACTCGCGTGGCAGCGTCGACCAGACCATCGCCACGACCATCAACGCGCTGGGCAAGTCCGACCTGCTCCTCGTCACCGGTGCGCGGGACGCCTCGGGTGCGAAGATCCTGACCGCGGGCGGCGCGGATGCCACCTCCGTGCTCGCGGTTTCGCTGGCTGCGGCCTACGATGACGTCATCGACGGCGGCGACGGCAACGACGTGATCTTCGGTCAGCGCGGGGACGACACCCTGCGCGGCGGGGCGGGCGACGATCTCATCTTCGGCGACCGCGCCTCGAACACGGCCGGCATCGTCTCGGACGAGCCGACCATCGTGAACGCGATCCGCATCATCGGCGCCCCGGCGCAGGCCGGCCTCGACCTGCCGCTCGGCGGCGGCGTGGTCGTGCCGGCCGCCAACCTCCTTCCGGAGGTGATGAACGCCAACGCGCCGCGCATTGAAGTCTACCCGAACCTGATGGGCACCGTCGCCGACATGGCAGGGGCCGGGCCGATCAAGCGAACGGACGGTACGGCGCTCACCGTCTACGCCTCTGTCGTGCCGACCCTCTTCGGCGGGCACGGCGTGCTGCCGGGCAACGACACCATCGACGGCGGCGACGGCAACGACACGATCTACGGCGACGACAGCCAGACCTTCGCCCTGGACGTGACCCGCTACGCCGCCCTCAACGGCCGGATCGACGCCGTGACGCTCTCGATGCAGGCGGCCCTGGTCATGCTCGACAGCCTGACCTCGGGCCTCGACATGATCGACAATGCCACCGGCCAGCCCTCGGCCGACACCCTGCGCTTCGGCAACGACACGATCACCGGCGGCGCCGGCAACGACACCATCGTCGGCGACGCCGGCCGCACGATCGTGCGCGGCGGCGGCCCCCTCGACGACCTGTCGCTCGCCACGGCCACCGCGCTCGCGCGGTTCCTCGGCGACATGCGGACCGCGATCAGCGACCTCACGGCCTCCGTGAGCCGCGCCCGCGAGTACGTGGTGGCGTCGATGGAGCCGGTGTCGGGTCGGACCAACACCTTCCAGGTGACCGGCACGCCCGACATGTTCAAGGCGCGCCACCACCTGGTGCTCGGCAACGACGTGATCGATGCCGGCGACGGCGACGACCTCGTCGTGGGCGACAACCTCTTCGTCGTCCAGGCGGGCGTCGCCCGCACCGACGCGACCCTCGACGGACGCGGCGACGGTCAGGCCGCGGAGGTGAACCGCGTGCTGGCCGGGATCGGGGCCGACCAGGACGCAAGGCTCGCAGCGCACCTCCTGGCGGATCACCCGGTCGACGCGATCGCCAAGACGGCCTCCGAGATCCTGTTCGGCAACGGCCAGGGCTTCTCCCTCAGCATCGGCAACGACCGCATCCTCGGCGGCCGCGGCAACGACGTGCTGATCGGCGACGTCGCGATGATCCACCTGCCCGTCGACGGCACCAACGACGGCACGGCCACCACCGCCGAGTCCCTCATCGCCGACCGGGTCCAGGTCATCGCCCGCCTGTTCTCCGGAACGACGAGCCCGTTCACCTGGAACGGCTCGAACCGCGGCACCGGCGTCCTGCTCAGCGCGGCCACGAGCGGCTGGGGACCGGACGGCCGGTACTTCGCCCGCGACCCGGGCCAAGTGCTGATCAACCACGACGTGATTGACGGCGGCGAGGGCACCAACCGCCTCTTCGCCTCGACGGTGATGTTGGTGCCGGCGCTTGACACGGCCGGACAGATGATCGGGCCGAACGCGCTCTACGCGCTCGCCCCCGGCGAGGTCGGCCAGCCGCTCGGCGGCATCGCCCTCGGGCAGTTCCGCTCCAGCGTCGGCATCCTCACCGGTGCCGGCTCCCCGAGCTACGTCCTGAACTTCGCCAACGGCTCGGCGGTGTTCGGCAAGTACACCACCGCCATGCTGGCGCAGTACAACGCCACCTACTGGAACACCCCGGCCCCGGGCACGGCCTACGGCCTCTACCCGTACGGCAGCTTCCACTTCGGGACGCAGACGGGTGTCGGCGGGCTCTTCCCCTGGGGCTACAACTACCCCTTCGCCAACAACCCGCATCCGGGGAAGAAGGCGGTGCTGGCCTGGTACAACTACATCCAGGCGACGACCCCCTGGCAGGGCGGCGCGTCGTGGGGCGGGCAAATCGTGTACCCGTTCCTCAACGACCCGCATCCCGGCAAGAAGGCGGTTCTGGCCTGGTACCACGGCCTTCTGGCCACAACGCCGTGGCTGGCCCAGCAGGTCGGCGCCATGATGTCAGGTACGACACCGTCCTACGTCTCAGGACAGGACGAGATCGCCAACGGCAGCGGCTACCAGTTCCTGACCGTGCGAAAAGGGGTCGCATACTGGTCCTTCGACGCGGGCGTCACCTTACCCAATGCCGGCGCCCCGGAGGCGAACCTTCGCGCGGCTCAGGCCGCCGCCGGTACGCCGATCCAGGCCGTGTCCCATGCGCCCTACAGCGCTGCAGACATAATCCGGGCGATTGGTGACACCAGCATTGTGCTCAAGGTCTCGCCCGATCAACTGAAGGCGAAGTCGCCGACCTACACGACCTATCTGTTCGACGAGGCTAGCCAAAGCATCGTCGAGGCAGGCAAGGAGAACCCAGTATTCTTCATGTGAGGACGGCGCTCGACTACAGCGGCTCCCGCGACTGTCGTCGCGAGGGCCGCGCGTCGTAAGAACTGGCCTGCCCCCATTGAAGTGGCTCTTCGCCAAGTTTGGTGGATTGGGTCGGCTTGGGGGTGCTGGGAGGCAGCTCCTGGCTAAACCGGGCAGGGATTCTCAGATCAGGGCATGACCCTTCTCTGTTACATCCCCGGTTGTCGCGTTCTCCACGTGACGCGTGCGGAGAGCACGGCCCTTCGCAGTACCGCTCAAGCGAAGCGCGATCATGCCCGTTGCCCAGGTTGTCGTACGGTCAGCCGGTCAGTGCATAGTCGCTATCACCGGCGTCCCGCCGACCTACCGACGAGCGGTCGGGAGGTGCGTCCGACCCTGACGATCCGGTGCTTCTACTGCCACGATCCTGCTTGCGCGCGTCGGACCTTCGCCGAGCGTCTGCCCCGCCTTCTCGACCGCTACGCTCAGAGGACCCGCCGGCTGGCCGAGGCCCAGGTTCGGACCGCGCTGGCGCTCGGTGCCACGCCCGCCGCAAGGCTGCTGCCGCACCTGGCCAAGGCTGCTGCCGCACCTGGCGATGCCGACCCGTGCCACGACACTGCTGCGTGACATCCGCAAATGGCCGCTGCCGACCCGATCCAAACCGATCATCGTCGGTGTCGACGATGGGGCCCTGCGCAAGGGGCGAACCTATGGCACCATCCTGGTCGACCTCGAACGCCGCCGTCCCATCGACCTGCTGCCGGATCGTTCGGCCGCGACGCCGGCGGCTCGGCTCCGGCGAGACCCGCAGATCCAGGTCGTGGCACGGGATCGCTCGACCGAATATGCACGTGGGACCACCATGGGTGCGCCCGATGCCGTTCAGGTCGCAGACCGATGGCATCTCCTGCTCAAGACCCGGCAGATGGTCGAGCGCTGGCTCGCCCGCGTCCATCCGCGTCTGAAGCTGTTGCCGGCCGTGGCCCCGTCGTCGCCCTCGATCCGGCGCGTCACGGCTTTCCCACGCGCACCGTCCGAGATGCTCGCGCGAGCTGCTGCCCGTAGCCGATGGGAAGCGGCCTACGATGACGTGCGTCGCCGCCATGCGGAGGGACAGTCGCTTCGGCGCATCAATCGCGAGACCGGCCTGGCCCGAGCCACGGTGCGCAAGTACGCCTTCGCCGCGAGCGTCCCCCGGAACGGCATGCGCGAGCCGAAGCCGAGCATGCTCGATCCTTATCTCGGGCATCTGCATGTCCGCCTGGATGAGGGGTGCGAGAACGCGACGCAACTCTGGCGCGAACTTCAGGGTGTCGGATTTGCCGGCACCGCGAAGCAGGTGCGTCGCTGGTTATCCGAGCGGCGCGCAGGCTCGGCCGGAACGACCATCCGGTCGTGTCCCAGGCGGTGGTGTAGCTGAGGGGTGGTCATCGGCGGTTGCCGGGTAGGGTCGGGTTGCGACGACCAACCCCGAACCCGAGAGACCCCCGATGACCGACGAGATCATGGCCCTGCGCGGGCTGATGGAGAAGAGTGCCGACGCCGATCTGCTGCGTGAGATGATCGGTTTTGCAGCCGAGCGACTGATGGAGCTGGAGGTGGGCGGCCTGACCGGCGCGGCCCACGGCGAG